>CAZELH010000023.1:0-12865 GCA_964513095.1 uncultured Candidatus Saccharibacteria bacterium | reverse complement strand
TCTCCGCTTCCCATGAAACGCCTCGTGAATTTCTTTCAGTTGCTTATTGGTTAAGTGGGTATACACCTGTGTCGTTGCGATATTCGCGTGCCCCAACATTTCTTGCACGCTTCGTAAATCGGCGCCGTTCACGAGCAAATCCGTTGCAAACGAATGTCGCAATTGGTGCGGATGAATCCGCGTCGCAATCCCCGATTTTTTGGCGATCGCATCCACCATTCGTTGTACGCTCCGCGTGGTAATACGCCCCAACGCATTCCCCTTTTTGTCCAAACTAATAAATAACGCGGGGTCAGGGTCGCTCCGCTTATCGAGATATTTTTTAATAGCCTCACGCGCGCCATCAGATAAAAACACCACACGCAACTTCCCTCCTTTGCCACGCACCGTAATCTCACCTCGCGCAAAGTCCAAATATCGATCCAAACTACACAGCTCCGCCAAACGAAGTCCAGTAGAAAAAAATACTTCGATAATAGCTCGGTCACGCAACCCGCGCACACTAGAGCCATAATTATGCGAGAGCATTCGCTCTAAATCACGGTAATCAACCACATCAATCTGCGCGCGAGAAACTTTTGGCAACTCAATCTTTTCCGAAGACACTGTTTTCAAATCACGTTTCGCCAGAAACTTCAAAAAATTTCGAAGTGCAATGATGTAATAGCTTTGCGTAATCTTGGCAAAATTCGATCGCGACAAATGAATACGAAAATCCCGAACCGCGCTTTCGGTAATATCGGCGGGGGTTTTTGCGCCACTCTGTTTCAAAAAAGCACTCAAATAGTGCTGATAGTTGATAACCGTTTTCGGGGATCTATTTTTTTCGATCTCCAAATACGCCAAATAATCTGCCACCAACCCCTCCAATTGTGTTTTTTTACTCCCAGTCATCAATGTATTTTAACGAAGCTTGCGAGCAAAAAATGTTGCCAATTTATCATCACGATCAATCGCGATAAGAATACGCCGGAGAAATTCTCTACCGCCTTTATAGAGAGCATCAATGGGTGCTTTCGTAAGTGATGTAGGTGCTGCGTAGTGTTCAGTTAAGCTCTTGTAATGAGACGACCGCTTATCCAAAAGTTCTTCAGCATCAACATATGCTGTTTTAATGTGTAATCCCTTTTTTTCAAGAATATGAGCGTACAACTGCTTCGCACGCGCAAGATGATATTGAGATGTTTCCAAAATAGCCGTTGCTATTTTATGGGCTTCCAATATATCAAGTGCATTTTCGATATTTTCGGTAGTATTTTTAGACTGATCTTCTATCAATATCTTTTCTTCGGAAACACCGTGGCGCACCAAATACTCTTTCATAACAGAAGAAATCACAACATCGGGAAATTCTTTTGTAATACCACCAGCCAATAAAACGTGATCAACGGTACCTTGGTTCAATAGATGAGCAGCGCCCAAGGCACGCATTTTTGATTCAATGCCTAGCTCCACTCCTCTCGCTGTTTTTTTAAGCTCTGCCCCAAGCACCAACGCCACTTGAGCATGGGGTAACCGTTCCACAACAGTCGAATCAGATTCAATAATCTTTTCCTTTGTTATTTCTTTTTTTTGAGGAAGACTCTCTGGATACAACGCAGGGTTCTCGAACATTGTTTTAGTATATCACGAATAACTCTGTTTTATTTTACGACACATATAAAATTCAAAACAAAAAGACTTAAGAATCTCCCTTTTGTCTATACTCTTTCTTAATTCGCAATTCGTATGTCCGGTTTTTAAATGTAAAAATTTGAAAAATTTTTACCTCTTTCTCACTCCCCTCTCTCACATTAAAGGTTTGTAAGCCTAATTTTAAAATGTAGCGGAAATAAATATTGACCACAATATTTATTGAGCTCAAAGCAACTATTTTTTGCAAAAAATAGTATGCTGGTTTGAAAATTAGGCTTACAAACCTTGTCTCCCCACTTATGCACACCCACCCTGTATTGCCGTATATAAAATATGGTATAGTAATAACAGTTCATCATAACTCAATATTTTTGCAGGAGATGATGGCTCTACAGGAGGATCGATCGATCTGGTATACAAATAAAAAAACACTGTTTTCTCTTTTTAAGAGTAAAAACAAGCCCTCGTGCAACCGCACGAACCCACCAGACACTAGAAGTATTGACCCTTCACACCGGACTATTAGTAGGTCATATCACATTTTCTTTTAAAGAGGCCTTTGCCTCATACCCATCTCTCCGCTCACCTCTCTACGAGGGTCCGCACACTGTTGCTGACCCTCTTTTCTATTTTATGCACAAAAAAGTGAGGAAAATTGGCCTAAAACGACTAAAAAGCATCGGAAAAGCTTCAAATAAAAGCCAAAATAGGCTATACTATCACATACATTCTCACCATATTTATGAAAAACTTTACCAAACAAATCCTCTGGGCAGTGGCAACGCTGGTAATCGCGTCGATACTGTTTTCAGTCTTGTACCAGAAAGATGCCCCACAAAAGCTCACTCTAAACGACCTCGCAGCCAAAATTAACGCTGACGAGGTGTCAAAGATTAAAATAAATGGCGACACCCTCGATATTACCCTCAAAAACAATGAGGAAGCCACCTCCAAGAAAGAAGTAGAGGCTGGGTTAACCGAAACCCTCACGAATTTCGGAGTAAATCCAGAAAATATGCGGAAAGTGGAGATTGTCGTCGTCGATCAGTCGGGGTGGCAATACTGGGCTGGAGTCATTATCCCCTCTCTCTTACCGATTATCGGCATCTTAGTGGTCTTTTGGTTTATGTTTCGACAAGCAAGGGGCGGGGTAAACCAAGCAATGAGCTTTGGGAAATCAAATATCCGTCTTTCTAACTTCGCCAAAGAGCGGGTTCTCTTTAGCGACGTTGCTGGAGCCAAGGAAGCCAAGGAAGAACTGGTTGAAGTGGTAGATTTCTTAAAAAATCCCAAAAAATTCCTCGACCTAGGAGCCCGCATCCCTCGGGGCGTCCTCTTGGTGGGATTACCAGGCACAGGAAAGACATTATTAGCTCGCGCAGTGGCGGGAGAAAGCAATGTGCCGTTTTTTAACGTATCCGCCTCTGAATTCGTTGAAATGTTCGTGGGAGTCGGCGCCAGCCGTATCCGTGACGCCTTTGCAACTGCTCGTAAAGCCGCCCCCTCAATCCTTTTTATCGATGAAATAGACGCCGTAGGACGCCAACGAGGTGCTGGATTTGGCAGTCAAAACGACGAACGCGAGCAAACACTCAACCAAATTCTTGTAGAACTCGATGGATTCGATCGAGACACCAACGTAATCGTATTAGCAGCCACCAATCGCCCCGATGTGCTTGATCCCGCGTTACTTCGCCCCGGACGCTTCGATCGCCGTGTAATGCTTGATTTACCCGATATTAACGACCGTGAAGCGATATTAAAAATTCATGCTCGAGGAAAAACACTGGCGCAAGATGTTGATATTCGCAAAGTTGCGGTTCGCACCCCCGGATTCTCCGGTGCAGAGCTCGCCAACCTTGTAAACGAAGCAACCCTTCTCACGGGACGAAAAAACAAAACAGAAGTAGGACAAGAAGAGCTCTTAGAATCCATTGAAAAGGTTATTTTAGGACCACAACGCAAAAATCGGGTTATTGGCGACAAAGAAAAAGAAATCACCGCCTATCACGAAGCAGGCCACGCAGTCGTTGCCGCATCAGTAGAAGGCGCTGATCCAGTACACAAAGTGACTATCATTAGCCGAGGAATGGCAGGAGGATACACCTTAAAACTTCCCCTCGAGGAACGCCACCTAAAAACCAAAAAACACATGATCGCCGACATGGCGATGGCACTAGGAGGATTAACTGCCGAAAAAATGATGTTTGGCGACATTTCAACCGGCCCCTCAAGTGATTTGAAACAAGTATCAGAAATTGCTCGCAAAATAGTTACCAAATACGGTATGAGCGAAGAACTCGGCCCTATGACATTTGGTGATACGCAAGAAATGGTCTTTCTGGGTCGTGAAATTTCAACCGAAAAGAACTACTCCGAGCACACCGCTCAAAAAATAGACAGCGAAATCCACAAAATCGTCGAACACGCCTTTGATCTCGCGAAAAAAGCATTGAAAGACAATAAAGCCGCGCTTGATGCGGTTGCCAAAACCCTGATAGAAAAAGAAACACTGGAACAGGAAGAATTCTACGAAATCTTAAAACCATTCAACATCAAACAAATCCCTGTATAGTCCTTTAAAAACCCCGCATTTAGCGGGGTTTTTAGATATAATAGATTCAATGAAAGAATTTAACGAGGGAGTAAAAAATGAAACGCACATAGGAAGTGAAGATTTCCGAGAAAAAATGGCGTACGCATGGCTCAGTATTCATCCAGAAAAAACTCAAGAAACATGGGAGCAGGTAGAAAAAATACATGAGGAAAAAAGAAACCTCGACAAAAACATAGACAAAAGAACCGTGCCAGAAATATTAAAAGAGTACGGCTATGATTCGACGAAAATAAAAGAGTTAGAAAAAAATATTTGGGAATTACCCGTTGAAAAGCAGATAACCGGACTCCAAATACCAGAAGGATATGCGGTAAAAGGCGGCGCGGCTCGAGCATTGCTGTTAAAAAATATAGGGATTGATTCATCCGGCGAGTTTCGAGATATGGACATTGTAAGAATAGAGGAATGGAACAAAGATGATTCACGAGATGAAGAAATAGCCGAAACATATATGCCCGACGATTTTCAATTTGGACATGGAGTAGAAAAAATAGAGACAATAAAAGAATATTTTAAAACAAGAGATTTCAGTATCAACGAAGTATTGGCAACAAATAAAAAAATAATTGCTACAAAAAAATGCATTGCTGATTCAATAAGGCACATCATTCGACTAACCGATTTTGAAAAAAATAATTGGGGTGTCTCTCACAAAATGCTTTCAAAGGCATTAGCACTGTACAGCGAAGCAATACAAAAATACGATACTGCAAAAATTGAAAACATCGAAGATTGGGAATACGAAGAATATTCAATAACACCATTTTGGCTTGCTCTACAACTTGATAGAGCATTTGAAAAATCTTCGCGTATCGCAGAACAACTGACGAGTGAGCTAAAAAAGAAAGGACAACTGCCACAAAGCTGCGAAACAGCCGAGGATGCCGTGCGATTTTTGGAAGAATTAATAATAAGCGAGGATGGATCTTTCTATTTTCGCCATGCTCCAATTGCTCAATTCGAAAAAGAAAAAGAATTTATGAAAAAATACGAACACCTTGAAACAATACTGGAAAAATGAGCAAACTCTACTTCATTGAAATTAGTCGTTAGACCGTACCAGAAATATTTATTTTATCAAGAACGAAATCGAATGGTCGGTCCGGCAGGACTCGAACCTGCAACCGATCGTGTATAAGACGATTGCTCTGCCAATTGAGCTACGGACCGAAAATAACTACAAAATCAGTATAAAGTATTTAGTATTGGGTATACAGTATCAATACTATATAAAAAGGAATGGGGGGGTTAGATGTGGTGTATTGCAATACTTTGCTTTACACGCTCTACGATCTACGCTTTAGGTTTCACGATTTACGCTTCACGATTTTATACTTGCCTTACTATACCCTATACCCTAATTACTAATTTTTCCCTGCCACAATCTCATCAAACCGCTTCATGGATTCTGACGCTTTCACATTCAACGAATTAACCAGCTCCACCTCGCGATTAATCTTAGTAATAGTCTCTGCCAATGGCAACTGTTGTATATGTTCACCAACAAAACGCCCCCGAAGAGTCTTGAGTAATTGCGTTAAATAGTCGCTATAAGCAAGAAGACTATTAATAAGGGCTACCTGCGAAGAAATCGCCGCCAATGCCGAATCTCGAGCGCCAGATGAGTTTATAGAGTCCAAATTCTCTGTCATCACTTGCAACTGAGCCGAGAGCTGGTTTGCCTTTACTCGTACATCCTGACTTTCGGCTAAAAGCGTATCGGCGAGTTCTAACGCCTCATTGTATCGCCCCTGATCATCCAGCGTGTTAATACGAGCAACATCGTTGGAAAGCTGATTAGAAAGACCAACAATGCTTTCAGAAATAATCGCCCCCTGAAGTCGCGCCTCGGTAAATCGAACAGGCACAGAAACATGAGTGTAACGATTATAGAAAAACCCAGCACCCCCAAGAGCTAAAAAGCCTATTAAAACAAGGGTTATTATCCGCTGTCGCCGACTAAAAATACTCATAAAAGATGGATACATTCTAGTGCGAAACCAAAAAATACACAATATTGACAAAGGGCACCCAAAAAAGACCCAGATATTGAAAAAAACACGAATAATTCATACAATAAGGGAGAAAAAGACAGAAAATGTGTGGTTTGCTCGTTTTAACGGGCCTCGCCACGCCGAAGTCTTTGACGAAGGCGGGTATCGTATACTGGTATTACCTCAGCTTTCCAAGCTGATGAAAGGGGTTCGATTCCCCTTACCCGCTCCATTAGAAATTGTTAACGACAATGGGAGTTTTACAATTTCTTATGCCCTGAGCGAGTGGCAACGAGTCGAAGGGCACATTAGCATTTTCAAGCGCCCTTCCGAAGCCGAGCTAAGCTCGGCGAAGGAGGAACAATATTGAATCCAATTTAAAAACGTGTGTATCCCAAACAAAAAAGGAGGTGTAATACATACAACTCCTTTGAAATAGATCCGGCAATTGGATTATGGGGGGGATCACCAGTCGCTACTAGCGCCACCGCCACCACTATCCCCACCACCCCAAGAACTTCCTCCGCTTCCGCCACCATCACTACCACAACTGGAGTAGTAACTACTACTTCCACCACTGCTATTGTCGTTAATGTAAGCGAAAATAATGAGAAGAACAACGAGGATGATAATGATGATCACAATCCACGCCCCCAAGGATAATCCAAGAGGCAATCCATCATTGTTTTCTGAAGGAAGAGGAGATACTGCATATTTACCACCAATGGCCGCGGTAACAGCAGTAACAGCATTTGTGACGCCCTGATCAAATCTACCATTTCGAAAATCAGGTCGAACATTTCGATCAAGGATGGTCTTACAAATTGCATCAGGCAGCACACCCTCAAGACCACGACCAACCTCAATTCTTGATTTTCGATCATTTTTCGCAAAAAGAATGAGGACGCCATTATTTTTATCTTTTTGGCCAATACCCCACTCTCTGAAAAGTTGATTTGCATACCCCTCAATATCTCTTCCATTGAGGGTCTCCACGGTCACCACAGCAATCTGATTGGTGGTTGTCTTCTCGAAATCAACCAATCTGCTTTCAAGGATTTCGGTTGTGTGCGAAGAAAACATGTGGGCAAAATCATTTACATGCCCTTGGGATCGAGGAAATTCGGGAGCGGGAAACACCAAAGCTCCAAATAAGAAGAAAAATATCCCGACAAATCGAACCATTTTCATACTAAGCTCCTTGAAAAATACATTCAAAACGTAACGGAAGGAGATTTCTCAACGTCCGTATTTGTTATTTCGAAAAATTGCTTTACCGTCCGCGATCCAGCAACCAGAGAACCAGGAAATTGGCGGATGGCAGTATTGTAGTCACGAACGGCCTTATTGTAATTATCCCGCTCAACCTTAATTCGATTTTCAGTACCCTCAATCTGAGCCTGCAACGCGAGAAAATTCTCGCTCGCTCGCAACTGCGGGTATTGTTCGGAAACCGCAAACAACTTAGTAAGCGCCGAAGATAGCTGACTTTGAGCGGCCTGAAAAGCTTTCAACTGTTCCGGATCACGAAGCAATTCCGGCGTAAGCGTAAACTGTCCAACTCGAGCTCGAGCAGCAGTAACCTGCTCAAATGTCTCGCTTTCGTGTTTTGCATATCCCTTTACGGTTGCAACAAGATTTGGGATTAAGTCATACCGACGCTGTAAGGCGGTCTTAACATTCGCCAATTTTTCTTCACTGGTTTGATCAAGCGAGATAATCCGGTTTGAAACAAAGACCAAAGACAGAACAACCAAAAAAACAACAACTACACATCCGATCAAAATATTTTTCATACAACACTCCCATGGGTTAAATTGTGAAGAAAAAGCACCCTAGAAGGCACTCAAAATCTAGCGTCATAAAAGCATTATTTTTTAAAAAAGTCAATACCTCCCATAACAAAAACCCCCTCGAAAATTTCCGAGGGGGGGCATAAAAGAAAACGCCAAAATCACAAAGTTAGCTAAGCGTAAAAAAGCGACGACCAGCCGACCACGGATCATGCGACCCCGGTTCATCAACTTCCGCAGCCAAAATCGCCCATGCACAATGAGATGGACTCCATTCAAACACGACTTGCCTGGGAATATCATTAACATCTTTCACGTAAAAGATGTTTTTATCATTAACGTCGGTCTCGCAGTTACCAAGAAGAAGGTTTGGCGAATAAGCCAAAATTTTCCACGCTTGGTGAAGCGTGACGCAAATGGCATCGTATCCGCCAAGAGCTTGAGCAATCTCCCAATCAAAACAAGCTCGTTCACTGTCTTGATATGAAATAAGCGCGGTATCCACCAATAGAGAAGGATCAGCCGCCGTGCCAGACAAAAACCACTCCTCAAAACGATGATCCACATGCCAAATACGTGGAATATTTTTGAGGTCAGCGGAAAGCTCGGAGTTGTTCACGCAAAAAAAACGAGCCGGCTCGAAAGAGCTCAGCAAGCCTTCAATCCTTACCCCACCCTTTACGGTGAGCATTTTTTTTTCGTAAGCCGATGTTATTAACATACAAATTCTCCTATCTCTTTTCCGCACAAAAGAGGTAAAAACGGATTGATAAAAAATACCAATCCAAAATTATTTTCAAATTTTCAAAAAAGCGATACCACTGTAATACCACAAAACACCCATATGCGTCAAGCCAACAAAAAACCACACATGCCATGTAGGCAGGTGTGGAATTGAAATAGATATCAATTAAAGACCGAGGACGTTGCGTTTCCAACTATCAGTGAGGACTCGAGCCATTTCCATAGCTTCTTCACGAGGATAACCCATGCCTTGAAAAATACCGACTCTCCAACAATATTCACGCTCAATTTGTTCGTCCGTATAAGAAAGATTGTCGAGGTTCTTTTGGTCAACATCTCGACCTGCAGACACTACATTTGTCCCAACATGAACTTCCATAAAAACTCCTTTCAAAAAGACCATACACGATCTTAATGAATTTGACAAACAAAAAACCACCCGTCTTTTGGATCGAATGGTTTTTAATTCCTAAACCCGTTAACTTCTTACGGTTTCATCTGCTTAATCGAAAGTCCAATTCTGCCATCTTCTAGTTTTACCACTTTCGCTCGCACAAAGTCCCCTATCTTCACCACATCTGCCACACTCTTTGTGTAGCCATCGCGAAGTTCTGAAACGTGAATCATGCCATCAAGTCCTCCACCAAGATCAACAATAGCGCCAAAATCTAAAATTTTAATAACCTCACCTTCTACAATTTCGCCAATTGTAAATTCTTTGGTCATGCCCGCGATTTCTTTGTAAGCCACCGCAGCACCGGTTGGCTCATTGGAAGAAATAAAGACACTACCGTCTTCTTCGATATCAATGGAAACCAATCCGTACTTAGCAATCAAACCATTAATCGTTTTACCGCCGGGACCAATAACCATACCTATTTTTTCCGGATTAATTTTTAGAGTTAAAATGCGAGGCGCGTATTTCGAAATTTCTGGTCGAGGAGAAGCGATCACCGAATGCATTACTTCCAAAATTTGCAATCGCGCGTCACGTGCTTGAAGTAATGTTTTTTCAATCATTGGAATACTAAGTCCTTCGAATTTCACATCAAGTTGCACGGCATTCACACCACTATCAGTTCCTGCCACCTTAAAATCCATATCACCGTAATGATCTTCAGGGCCTTGGATATCAGTAAGCACTTTGTACCGTCCATCGTGTCCAGAAATAATACCCATCGCAATGCCCGCCGCCGGTTTTTTCAACGGAACCCCCGCGTCCATCAAAGCCATCACCGCCGCCGATACCGTTGCCATCGATGACGAACCGTTTGAAGAAAGAATTTCGGAAACAACACGCACCGCGTATGGAAACACGGAAGATTCAGGCAACAGTGGCTCAACTGCTTTCTTCGCAAGGGCACCATGGCCTATCTCTCGTCGCCCAGGGCCACGAAAGCTACCTACCTCACCAACAGAAAACGGTGGGAAGTTATAGTGGAGCATAAAATGTCTTTTGCCACTGGTCTCCATGGTTTCAACAAGCTGGTGCTGACCAGGGGGAGCAATGGTTGCGACCGCCAAAGCTTGTGTATTACCGCGCATAAACAACGCAGATCCATGTGTGCGTTCAAAAAGCCCGACCTCGCCATACAAATCACGAAGTTGAGTAAGTCCTCGACCATCAGGTCGACGATCGTGTTCCAAGATATTTTTATGCAATAACTCATCAAGCGCCTCTTCAAGCACAATAAATGCATCTTTTTCATGCCACAACGTTTCTCCAATAGCGGCACGCGCGCTATTTAAATGCGCAACGTGATCAATTAAGTCTTGCTTCAATTGTGCCATGTTCTGTTTTTGCACCAATTTATCAGGCGCGTACATCGCTGGTTCAAGCGTATCTTTCAAAAAAGCTTTAATAGCGGTGGAAAATTCTTCCGCGATAGCATACAAAGGCACGTCTTGTTTTTTCTTAGCCAATTCACCAGCAATACTATTTTGAAATGAAACCAAGGCATCAATTTCTGTCTGGGCTTTGGTAAACGCAGAAATAACATCCGCTTCTTTCGCTTCATATCCTCCAAGCTCAATCATATTAATTTTTCCGGCAGGACCAGCCACAAAGGCCTCAAACGTTACCGCCGGATCTGCAAGCTGTGCAACAGTTGGATTAATCACCAACTCGCCTCCCATTCGCGCCACCCGCACTGCCGCCACCGGACCAGCAAACGGAACAGAAGAAAGAGAAAGTGCGGTAGAAGCCGCGATAAGACCCACAAAATCAGGCGTATTTTCACGATCGAAAGACAAAACAGTCACAACAACCTGTATTTGTCTTCGCATGCGACTATCAAAAAGAGGACGAATAGTTCGATCAATTAAGCGACCGGTCAATATAGCATCTTCAGAAGATTTTCCTTCGCGTCGCACATATCGACTCCCTAAAATTTGCCCTGCGGCATAAAATCGTTCTTCGTACTCAACTTTCAGTGGCAAGTAATCAAGCGCCTCGTCGCGCTCACCCATAACAACGGTAGCCAACACCACGGTATCTCCGTATTGTGCCAATACCGCCGCATCCGCCTGTTCCGCCAATCGCGAAACTTCGATATTCAACGGTTTTCCCCCAACCAAAATGCTAAATTTTTTTCTATTCATAAGTATTTCTATAATCAGATGATGGCACACGACGACCATGCGAAGCAACTGTGGAACGCAAAATAATGCGTGGCACGTCTTCTAAATTAATAAATCGATCAGCCGCTTCTTGGATTTTCGTAGACGTACTACGCTTAAACGCCGCCACTTCAACCAAACAACCAATACCCCATTTCAAATAATCAACAGCGGGCAAAAAATCACCGTCTCCCGTAACCAACACCACCACATCAAGTGAAGGCGCCATGCGAATCGCATCGACCGCCATTCCAATATCCCAATCCGCTTTTTTAGTACCATCAGGATACACCTGCAAATCTTTCATCCGAAGCTCCATGCCCGCTTTTTCCAAAGCATCAAAAAAAGAAGATTCACCTGCCGCAGTTTCACTTTTCACCACATATCCAATAGAGCGAATCAACTGACGATTGCCAGTTAAAGCTTTAAGCAACTCTGGATAATTAACTCGTCCGTGGTATAAATTTTTAGAAGAGTGGTATAAATTTTGAACATCAACGAATATACCAACGCGTTGATTTGTATATGAAGGAGCAAGAACTCCCGAAACAGATTTTTTCATAAAAAATAATAAAACGTGTATATAAAAAACAAACACATGTTCGCCAAAAAAGAGTCAAAGAGGAAAAAGAATCGGAATAAAAAGAAAATCTCAACCGAAATCGTTAAAAAAATAAGAAATACCTACAATCCACCAATATAGTATATAAAAAGATAATCCCCTGCATACAGCAGGGGGCTATCAAGAGGAAGTTACTTCTTTAACCCAAGCTTTTTAATAAGCTTGCTGTAGACTTCTGGTTCCTTGCGACTCATATACGCCAATAATTTACGGCGTTGATTCACCATCGCAAGAAGACCCCGACGAGAATGGTTGTCTTTCGGATTCTTTTTCAAATGACCAGTAAGTTCATCAATCTGGCGAGACAAAACGCCCACCTGAACAGATGCGGAACCCGTATCAGACTTGTGAGTCTGGTGGGCACTGATTATTCTCGACTTGACTAATTTAGTTAACATGTACCCATCATAGTACCAGAAAAAGCTATAAAACGCAAGAGAAGCCGAAAAACCCCGTTTTTACAGGGTTTTATCGAGAAATAAGAGGTTTTCGTTATGAACAAAGAAAGAAGATGGGCTACGCAACCGCTCCCAAAAAATCTGCCGCCTGCTGTCGAAATTTGGTAATTTCTTCGCTCGCAATACCATCAAAATCAGCAACATTCTTTTTCAAAAAATCATACAGCGTGTCAGGGTCATCAGGATGACCTTCTAAAAGCATTCGCAACTCCTCTTTTTGGCTGTCAGACAACACATCAATACATCGCATCAATACGCTCTGCGCCAACACCGTTGCGATTTTAAGTTCAAGCGCCTCTCGCTTTTCAGCGGAAAGCTGAGTGATCCCCAACTCCTCAAAAAGATTACTGACTCCGGGCAAAAACTGTTTTTGTGAATCCATA
>CAZELH010000022.1:8307-13442 GCA_964513095.1 uncultured Candidatus Saccharibacteria bacterium | reverse complement strand
CAAAGACACAAAACCCGCCAACGCATGTCTGCGGGCGTATAAAAAATTACGAAATCTGAATTTATTGGGCGGCGAAAAATCCATGCCCTTTTTTTATAAAAAATTACGAATAATAGCGGTGATGTTGTTGAAAAAATAAGAAAAAACCTCACATTTTTTCTTCATTTATTTCTCTCACTCACCTATCATTAATTTTAGTTGTTTACCCCTACAACAACAACAGAAAACATATCCCCAGATGCTCCGCGCATACGTGCGCGGAGCAGTTAAAAAGTTAGCGGGTTAACGAGTTAGCGAATTAAAAACTATAAATCTCATTTTACTACTCTTACTAGCAAAATGAGGCTCTTTAAGCCTCATTTTAAAGTACCGATCATGATACATACTTCTACCAATCTAAGGTACCACCCGTTTTATACTCAGTAACACGAGTTTCAAAGAAATTCTTCTCTTTGTTTAAATCCACCGCTTCCGACATCCATGGGAATGGGTTTGCCACATTGTACTGCGTTGGCAAGCCAATGCGCTCCAACCTCCTGTCGGCAATGTGTTCGATGTACTGCTTAAATCCATCGGCATTCATGCCAAAAATGCCCCGAGGGAACACTTCTTGCGCAAAGGTGTATTCCAACACCACTGCACGTTTCACTAAATCAATCATTTTTGCCTGAAATGCCGGCGTCCATAATTCTGGTTGCTCTTCCTTGATGGTGTTAATAAGATTTATGCCAAAATTCAAATGCATCGACTCATCGCGCATAATGTACTGAATCTGTTCCGCGGAACCTACTAATTTATTTTGGCGTTGGAATCCAAACATCACCGCGAACGAGCTGTAAAAGAAAATTCCTTCCAAAATGATGGAAAAAACAATCAAGTTTTCTAAAAATTTCTGATCATTTTCAAATGTACCAGTCTTGAAATGCGGATCAAAAATTCCTTCATTCAGCGATAAGACCAAATTGTCTTTTTGGTAAATTGCTTCTACCTGTCGATACATGTTGAAAATCTTACTTTCATCCATGCTCAAACTTTCAACAATATATTGGTATGCGTGCGTGTGGATCGCCTCTTCATACCCTTGGCGCAACAAATACATGCGACATTCAGGCGAGGTGATGTGCTTGTAAAGCGCCAATACTACGTTGTTGGCGGCGATAGAATCGGCGGTCGTGAAAAATCCGAGCACCGTTTCAAATGCTTGTCGTTCATCGGCAGTTAAGACGCTGTTTGAGCGCCACTGCTCGATGTCTCTCTGCATCGAAATTTCTGTCGGCAACCAATGATTGGCGTTGGCGGCATTGTACGCTTCCCACGCAAATGTATGGCGCATTGGGTATAACTGGATAACGTCTGCATCACCTCCATTGATGATGCGACGATTATTGATGTTTGCTGGCTCGGCTCCTTTTTGAATAGGCATAATTTTAGAATGTAGCTCTCAAGTATCAATCTCGTATTCTACAATAAAAATTGTATTTTTTGCTGCAAACCTTTTTTCCTTCTTTCTCGTAGCTACTGCTATGAGTCATCAGGAGAAAAATGTTTTCGCTTGAAAAATTCAATTATATTGCAACGAAAGAGGATTGATATATGAGATCTTTGTTTTTTATTTTACTACCCCTCACACGACTCACAAATCCCCACCTCTTCTCCCGCGGCAACTCGCGCAAGACGCGCGGCAAGCGCGGCGTTATCAACAGCCGCTACCGCCAACGGTGATGTTGAGGAATGTATTTGCACTGCCGGATCAACCGGTTTTTCAAACAGTGACGGTGTTGCTGTGTGAACGACTGTTTGAACCGTGCTGACTGGTTGCGATGATGCCGTTACAGTCAATGGCGAAGGAGTCACCTTCATTGGAGCTGCGACTACCTGCGCTGGCGCGTACGTGGCGTATGATACGGCTGGTGATGCCTGTGGCTTTGGTTCGATTTTTGCAGTAACTGGTACTGTAATACTACCTGTTGTTGCTTGCACGGCATGCGCAGAAGTCGCCCCTGCCACATGTTGTGTGCCACTGCCGGTTGCACGCGTGTGAGTACTACCAAACTCTGCAGTTGAAACCGTCGCTTTTTCTACCTGCGACGCACCCAAGGTGCGCAAGTAATAGGTAGTTTTCAATCCTAATCGCCACGCTAGGAAATAAATTTCTGATAACTCGCGCCCAGAGGTGCCATTGAAGAAAATATTGAGTGATTGCGACTGATCAATCCATTTTCCCCGCGCAGCCGCTGCTTCTATCAGCCACTTTGATTCAATTTCAAATACTTCCTTATATTTTGCCTTGATTGTATCGGGAATTTCCGGAATTGCTTGAATACTGCCATCAGCATGTTTGATTTTATTCAACAATAACGGACTCCACAGATGCAATTTCTTTAAATCTTCAATGAGGTATTTGTTGATAACCACAAAGTCCCCTTCTTTGTTTGATTTTACGTAGATGTTTTTGTAAATCGGCTCAACACAGGGAATGCATCCAACCAAATTCGCTGTAGAAGCGGTCGGGGCAATCGCCATCGTGTTTGAGTTGCGCATTCCATACTGCTTGACGTGCGCTCGCACCGGAGCCCAATCGAGCGCTCCCGTTCTTGCAAGAGGGATTTCTTCACCACGTTCGCGGGCGAGGATGTCAATCGTGTCTTGTGGGAATATACCGCGATCCCACTTTGAGCCAACGTACGTCTCATACGCGCCTCGTTCACGAGCCAACTCTGATGAAGCAAGAATAGCGTAATACGAGACAACTTCCATGCTTGAATCCGCAAAGGCAACAGCGGCAGGCGTATCAAAAGAAATGCCAAGCATGTAGAGCGCGTCATGATACCCACGCACTCCTAAGCCCACCGGACGGTGTCGCATGTTTCCGCGACGAGCATCTTCGGTTGGATAAAAATTCAAATCAATCACGTTGTCGAGCATGCGAATTGCAATACGCACGACCCGTCCCACGAGTTCCGTATCGAATTTCCCATCACGCACAAAGCGAGCGAAGTTCAACGATCCTAAGTTACACACCGCTGTTTCATTCGCCGATGTATTCAATGTTATTTCCGTACATAAATTTGAGCTGTGCACTACCCCTACATGATCTTGAGGAGAACGAACATTGCACGGATCTTTCCATGTAATCCACGGATGGCCAGTTTCAAACAACATCGCCAACATTTTTTTCCATAAATCAGTGGCTGATACTTTTTTGTATAACGTAATTTGACCATTGGCCACCATTGCTTCGTATTCGGTATATCGCTTTTCAAATGCCGCCCCGTAGAGCTCGTGCAAATCCGGAGTATCGCCCGGCGAAAAGAGTGTCCACTCTTTGCCGTCACGAACTCGCTTCATGAATAAGTCAGGAATCCAGTTGGCAGTATTGATGTCGTGGGTACGACGACGTTCGTCGCCGGTGTTTTTACGCAACTCAAGAAAGTCTTCGATGTCTAAATGCCATGTTTCGAGATAGACACACCCCGCACCGCGCCGTTTGCCACTGCGATTAATGGCGAGGTTAACATCGTTGGCAATTTTCAAAAATGGAACCACTCCTTGGCTTCCCACGCCTGTACCACGAATAAATGAACCGGTTGAACGTACTGGCGTCCAGCTGGTACCGGTACCTCCCGACCATTTCAAGTACTGCGCGTTATCGGAAAATGTTTTAAAAATCGAATCGAGCGAATCTGGAACGACGTTTAAGAAACAGTTTGAAAGCTGAGCAATGCGCGCACCGGCTTGGAACAATGTGCGACCACCGGGGGTGTAGTAAAAATTCGATAACACATCATAAAATTCCAGCGCAACTCGTTCGCGATCCTTGGGGTCTTCAAGAAGCGCGGTGCCGATAGCGATGCGCATCCAAAACATTTGCGGTGTTTCCAATGGCTTTTTCGTTTTTGGATTTTCCATGCAGTACCGTGATGCCAAAATCTCTAACCCCATGTATTCAAACAAGTAATCGTTATCCAAATTCATCTGGCGCGCCAGTTTTTCCAAATCAAAATCCAACATTCGCTCATCAAGGAGCTGTTCGGCAACCGCGTGTTGGATGTTTTGCACAAATACCCTTACATGTTCATCGAGTAATCGCGCGGGGTCGACGTCGGCGCCAAACACTTCGCGGTACATACTATCCAAGAGCATTCGCGCGGCTATTTTTGAATAGGCAGGGTCACGTTCGATTAACGATCGCACCACCGCAATTAATGCTTTTCGAATCTCTCCCACTGAAATACCCTCGTACAGCTCATACGTGAGTTGTTTGACGATTTCCTCGACGTTCACCGTCTGCTCATACCCTTTGATAAATTTTTGAATACTGGCGAGGACTTTTGACTTATTAAATCGCTCCATCTGACCAGAACGATTTTTGATCATAATGCCCTGCTCTTCAATTTTTTGAACCTCTTCTTCTTTTTTTTCTTGTCGAATTTTCGTGTGTTCGTAGCGATAGACGATGTAATTTTTTGCCACATCATAAAACCCTTCGCGCATAATAATTCGTTCGACAAAATCCTGCACATGCTCCACCGACGGCGTCTGTTCGGGAAATGCCGCTTCCAAATCGCGGACAACACCGTTGGTCATTGCAAGCAATCGTTCCGGCGCTATTGCTACCCCAACGGCGGCAAACGCCTTGGTCATTGCACTGGTTATTTTTGCGACTTCGAAATCAACAAGGGATCCGTTGCGCTTTTTGACTTGCTTCATATAGGTATAGAAAAAATTGGTTAGTAAGAAGAAGGGTAAAAAAACAGCCTCTGCATCTTTTTGCGTAGGCCTTTATTATCCAACACGACTCTCTTATTTTTATGAGGGCCAAAAAACGAGCCAATTATCTTGGCGCGATGTGTCGATAAAGACGAAAACGCAAAGAGAAAAGAAAAAGAACTCGCTTCCTTCGCGTTTCTTAGAGAAAAACCACGAACGAGAGCGTCACTTCACACTGCATTGGTTGCCGAAAAACACAGGGTCATCGCATAAAAAAAGATTTTTCTTTATGCGATGTTAGAGTTGTTTTTTATCTAAACAAAAAATAACTCTACTGCATTAACTATACCATCCACACCACCCAAGCTCCAAAACCAGCGTCTTTGTGAGGAATACCGGCCTTAAAACGAAAACATATCCACAGG
>CAZELH010000022.1:5531-8207 GCA_964513095.1 uncultured Candidatus Saccharibacteria bacterium | reverse complement strand
TTTATCGGTTTGATTTTTCGATTTTGTAGAAATAGAAAAGCGCTAATGGAGCTGCCCAGTTAGCAGATCGTTCAATGAAATCTAATACGGACTGACCAACAAGTGGCCGCACGAGTGCCGTCCAGAATCCCCAAAATGCCGCCCACAGCAACACCGATGGGAGTGGCTTCAGTAACACCACCAGCGCAACGAGAATGTCGGAGACGCCGATCAGCAACAAAAGCGTCGTTGCGGTTGGCGTAGCAACGCCTGTCATCTGGCTAATCCACCCTATCCAATCTGCCTTTCCCCCAATTGCCAATAGTCCATGGCCGATAAACTCTCCGGCAACCCCCACGCGCAGTAGCCACTCAACCATTTTTTTATTTTTCATATTTTTAGTATACCATTTTTATTCCCAATCTATTGACTTTTATGCCATTTTTATGTTATAATGTAAGATAGCAGAGTAGAAAGGAGGTGGTATACCATGACAACCTTTGTGGTTGTGTATGCCTCTCGTATTGAAAATGGACTCCCCTGTCCGGACGCATGCGGAAGATGCGATGTTGCCATCACCGTAGCACGAGAAAAAAATGCGTTTATCGTGATCGGCGTTGGCTCCCCGCCAAACGAATCGCATCGATTATTTTCTCAAGCGATGGTGCGCTACCTTGTTGAGCACGGATGGCCGGAGTATCGAATCATTATTAATCCGGTCGGATGGAGCACTATCAACGAGTCGAAGGCGGCGTATGAAGCGATTAAGCACGCTGGCGACGGTGCTATCATCGTCGTGAGCGCGTGGTATCATATTTTTCGCGTCTGGCTCATCTGGCTTCTTGGCTTAAAAAGAGTCGTGAAAATTCGATTCAGTTGGAAGACATACCCGTGGACCAATCCCTTTCGAGAGATTGTCGCACTCGTCTTTACGCTCTACCGACTGGCTTTATCGAAATAACCAACTATACCGCGGAGAAATGATCTTCTCTGCGGTTTTTTTATTGAAATTCTAACATTTCCAAACTACCACATTATGAAATAAAAAAATGGGTGCACATTCATTGAACGCACACCCTATGTTCTAATACCCACTACATATTTTCTTCGCTCTTATTATCCTCATATTCGATCAACTCTTCTCAGAGATCAGCATCTTTCCCCCCCCCTCTTCTTTTTCACTTTCGAATAAGCGCGTATCTTGGAAATTCGAAATAATCAAAAACCCTAAAAATACGAGGAACTGCGAACGATCTGAAATATGTGGAATGGGAAAATTCCCTATTGCGCCAACAATCGCACTGGCCACACGCCCACCGTCCAATGGAAACACGGGAACGATGTTTAGGATCGCTAACCATATATTTAATCCGGTAAACACAGACACTGGCCACCATGGTCTTATCTCCCCAGTGGGAACAAGCACTTTATCGACAAGATTAACATACCCAAGTGTTGCACATCCGACAAGAAACACAATGAGCCGAGCACCTATAAGTATTGGCGTTTTTGCAATACTACAGACTAATTCTTTGGTCGAGATATAACCCTTTCTCCATCCAAGCCATTGCAAGAAAAAAAGAACACTTACACCCACTAAGAAATTGTTCCGCACTCCCGCGCAATGAACAATTATTTTATTCCAAAGCGATGCCCGCTCATTAAATATTTTCCCCCCTTCATCGGTTGTTGCGACGTATGCCATAATCGGTATCGGTCGTAGCTGTATCGCAAACGAAGTTGTTTTATATTCACAAATGATCGGACCTATTCCTAGAGAAAATTCCTGAATGGGAACCCCCTGTTTTTGAAATTCTCTCAGGTGTCCGTACTCATGAATGATAAATACTACCTCAAGGATGCAAATAAACTTTGCAATTCTGACCACCGTTTTCATTCGTTTCATGCATCACTCTCCTTATATTATATGTTTGTAACCATATGAGATTGTCACGATCTCACCTACTATTATCTACTGCTTGGCATATTTTTAATTTATTTTTAAAAAAAGTCAATACACTGCCTTCGCAAATTTAGCGAACTGAAGTCGATTTTATAACGTGTGATGGGTCACCTTCGTTCTGTAAGCTTTGATTTAAACTTGCCCTTCGATCCGCCATCCGCCTGTTGGGTGGAGGCGGACTCAGGGCATAAGATTTTGTAGCTCATTTCATTCACACAAACTCTAATGCGGGAGTTGAGGGCATGGCCGCCCCGCTCCGCCAGTCGGCGGAAGCGGGGCTATTCATTTCCTATTTTTTTACTGCCTTCGGCAGTATTGCTATATGTGGTCAGAATCGAACCGATGGCGGGGGCACTAGGAATCGAACCCAGGTTAGCGGTTTTGGAGACCGCTGTCCTACCATTGAACGATGCCCCCTTCGTACTCAAATACTACGGTGCTGGGGGCAAAAAATCAAAACGCCCCTTGGAAGAAGTGGGGCGTTTTTGGTCGTTTTTTTACTTACCGGTAATCTTGGTTTCTGCGTGTTTTGTGCGTTTGCGACACCACTTACAGAACTTTAAGAACTCGATTTTTCGAGTCACTAATTTCTTGTTTTTGCGGGTATAGTAATTACGGCGCTTACAGACACCACACTTGAGTCCTATTAATTTATCCGAGTATTTTACCTTAGCCATATAATGGAAGAAACTATACTAGAAACGGGAATATAATGCAAATTGCCTTTATTAGGG
>CAZELH010000022.1:0-5431 GCA_964513095.1 uncultured Candidatus Saccharibacteria bacterium | reverse complement strand
TAGGGTATAGCCACTAAAGAAATAATAAGTCTGTACCCCCCCCTAAACCCTAATAGCTAGGGCTATACCCTCTTTATGGCAGCGGGGGCAGGAGCGGGGTTTGGGTGGGCTTGGCAGGTGTCTGTTGCGGTTGCGCGATACGACTCCGATACCTATCAAGATAGAGGTGGTGGACCAAGAGTAGGATAATAATGATCAAGAGAATTGCCTTCCAATCAAGCCACTGCCAGACGCTATTTACCGGCGTTAACTGCAAGTTCATATGGATGCCACTATCCCCTTGGTGCACCGTAAACGGTTTACTCTGATAGTCTTGGTACCCATCCGCTGAAACGGCAATATAGTAGCTCCCATCAGGAACCAAGAAAGCATAACTCCCCCGCCTATCGGTAATTTGTGGGTTTTGTTGCGAATAGTCATCGGCAGGCCAGAGTTTGTATGATCCATCAGCAGTTTGCGTGTAGAGCGATACTGTTGCTGCGGTAATACGAAGTTCGCGACCAGCAAATGATTCATACACATATCCTTCCGGATCAATCACGGCAGTTAAGGCAATTTGACGAACACCAAGGTCGGGATCTTTGTACGAGATAAGGGTTAAAATATCGTAACTACCATCAACCACTGGCGCTTGCACGTGCGCTTCGTAAATCCCATCACTGTTTGAGTCATCGTATTCAAATGCTGATACAACAAATTTTCTATCTATGTCGGCTGGGAGTCCTGCGTTGGCTAGGAGCTCCGGTGTTACACTTTTATCAAGCGATGCCTGTACATCCTCAATTGATGTCGAACGAGTTGCCGGCGATGGATTTCCAAAAAAGAGCGAATCTGGGAGTGAGGCGAGACTAAACTTGAAATTGTTTGCCTCTTTTTGCGCGATAGAATCGTTTTTTTGATTTGATGCGCCGACACTTCGTCCGGTGCGATCACGCAACACCATATATCCGACTACTTTGTTCGCAGGTGCGACTGGACGCACAAATAAATCGAGTGTTTGTCCGCTCACCGTTTTGATGGTTTGCGTGAGTTGTCCGGTGGTATTCAACGCAACCGATACATCAAGATCGATTTTTTGATTGGCGGTGCGGGCAAAAACTACTTCTTGCGGAATTTTTGACTTTAACGATGCGGGAAGCGAAGCAATCGGAATGCCAGCGAATGAAGGAAGTTTTGCTACTGAAATTGTTTTATATAACACCCCCGGCCTACCAAATGCCGGCGTTTGTAGCGTCGGTGTTTTTACCGTGCCACCTGCAAGTGGCGCTCCAGATATGGCACCACTACGTATTGCAATTGTTTTCGAAAGTCCCGGAAGCACCAGTTGTACCCCGCGCAATTTTGTTAATTCGCTGGTTCTCGTTATCCCCGTGTTGTTAAAGATATTTCCCAATGTTGGCAATTCTTGCGTGAGCGCAAACACTTGTTTTGATAGAGGTGAAAATACATAGCGTTGAATTGCTGGCTTTGGAAGCAGTTCCCATGCGGAACGGAATGAAAGAGGCGCTTCTTTTGGAATCACAATTGGCGCAGGAACGGGTGTTGGTTTTCGTTTTAAAAATTCGGGCGTGAAAAAATCAATTGTTTTTTGAATAAAATTAAAGAGCGATCCTTGTTGTGCGATTGTCGCGGTGTACGTACTGCTTGCTTGATTGTTTTCTATCTGCTCTGGTGGAGTAAGTTGTTTTTTATAAATAATCGTGTCATAGACTGGATCGGATGACTGGCCGTACTGCGTGTAATATTTCGCATACACGATATACATACCTTCAGGACAATCAGTTGGCCCATTTCCCTGAGCTGGCGCACACAAATTCCAAGCACGCGTGGCTATGTACGGTTCTTGGCCAACGATACTAAAATCCAAATAGTTCGATAGTGCCATCGATTTCACGTTATCCCCAGCAAAAAGCGACAACACTACCTGTGGCGTCGTAGTATATATACTTCCATTGTTAATAACGATCGCGAGTGGCTGTTTTGGTTTTTCAAAAGCCCCTCCCGATGGCCCACCACCGCCACCACCACCACCACTGGTACTCGTGCTTGTGCGGGTACTTGCTGGTCGCCAATCGGTTACTACTCTGCAATTTGTACAATCAAAAGAAATACTCCCCGCATTGGTACTTGTTGCTTGCCCAGTGGTCCCATGAAATACTCCGGAAGAATCAATTGTAACCCCCGTAAATGGAATGTAACCGAAATTTTCTCCCCATGCGTACCCACCCAACGTTCCCTCAGCGTTGTTTGTAACCGCAGCTCTCGTGGAGCTCATATTTATCCATCCAAAATTTTCACTCCATGCGTATCCCGTAAGACGATCATCGAGCACATGTACATTTCCCCCGCTTGTTCCAAAATTTACCCAACTAACGACGTCACCCCATCCGTATTTGTAATTTTGCCCGTTTGGATCAATCGTGCCGTTTGATGTTGAAGCGCGCGCGGTAATGACGCCCCCTACACTCAATACTAGTAGGCATGCGAAAGCAAAAATTGCTCGACGATTCGGCACCATATACTGTTAATAATACCCTATTACGCGCTGTCTCATAACTCTTTTTTCCTCCACAGCACGCACAGCATCTACTACTTCTTTTCTTTCTTTATTGGCGTAGTGGACGTTGCCGGATTATTTGTTAATGGCTGACTGACTGCGTAGGTGCTCACAATTTTTTTAATATCTTCATTGTCTGGATTTAATTGAAGCAACCGCTCAAACACTGCTTTTGCCTGCGTCTTTAACCCTTTTCCGTCATAAATAATTCCCAAGAAATAGAGTGCGTTTGAGTAATCAGGGTACAGGGCAACGGCTCGTTCAAACTGCGCTTGGGCAATATCGGGTTGATTGTTTTGATATGCAATTAACCCCAACTGATACGCAAGACCGGCATCGAGCGGAGAAAGTGATTGAATTTCTTGGATTTTTTGTGATGCTTTTTGAATCTCTCCCTGTTTGATATACAACTGTACGAGCGAAAAATTTGTTGGTGCATAATTTGGCGCAATATCTGCCGATTGTTGCAAGGCGACGAGTGCCGCGGCAACACGCGCACGAGACGTTTCATTTTGACCCTGCGAATTTTCGATTGTTATCGCCGACGTGAGCAATGCTCGCGCCAAGTTAACCGGCTCTTGTGGATTTTTTGGATTGAGTTCTATCGCCTTTTTGTAGGCGGTGGCGGCTTGTTCATCTGCACCGGTGGCTATGGGAATCAGGTTTTCAAACACGTTTCCCAAATTACTCCAGTTCAGCGGGTCACTTGGATTTAATTCTGTTGCGCGAGTAGCGCTTTTTACCGCTAACCCAACAATGTTCTCTAACTGCGCTTGATTAGCCCCTCCCTTTCCTTTGGTTTGATCAAGAAATTGTCTCGTTTCCAGTAACAACGCTTGGCTTCCCGTGCGCCAGTATGCATCGGCGGTGCTATCCAAATTCACCGCTTGATTCAATTTTCCAATACCATCATCTATATTACCCGAAGCTAAGGCTGTTAATGATTTTCCGTAATACACCGCTGATGCGTATTTGCGACCAATGAGATACACCCCCGAAAGACTTCCTGCAATAACAGCAATACCAACCACAAACACCACAAACAATGGACCGCGCGCAATGGAGGAAAACGAAATAGTTCGTTGCGCTCCTTCTAATTTCAATACTAATCCCAATCCCGCAAACAAGAGAAACAAATGCGTGAATGTTGCTGGAAACAGGAAAAGCGACAGCGTAAGGAACAATAATCCAGATGCTATAATTGCCACCAACGGATCTTGCACTCCGCGCACCAATCGATATCCCGCTAGCAAAATTAATACCAAAAACGACAGTAATCCCAAAATTCCAGTCGTTGTAAGTAACGTGGTGAAAATATTATATCCCTGCAAGAATGTGTATCCCAACAAGTCAAGTTGACTTGGGTCAATATTTCTATACAGAGAAAAAGCGAATGGGAACGTGCTTGGACCGTATCCTAATAAAAATCGCGAGGAAGTAAGCACTTTATATGCAACGGCAAACGAACTTGCTACACTTGGACGAATTTCATTTGGAACTGTTGCGAGTTGCGGAAGATATGGATTCACCAAGACAAAAAAGAGTGAGACGGAAATCAGTGCCAAGAGCACACCAATTGCTCGACCACTGGTAAATTGAATGCCGGCGGCGATGAGCATCAAAAGCCCGATACCAATCCACAATAATGGCATCTTGAAGCATGCCAATAAGAGCAATAATGCAACCGCGATTGCAACCAAGTACTGCTGGGGACGGCCAAAAACCCGTTTGTTATAGAGTAAAGCCACAATCATCACAAGTGACGCGCCAAAGAGGACTCCTAGGCCGGTAAATGTTCCGACAGTAGTAAATCCTACTTGTTTGGCAAAATCCCATGGCATTACCGACAATCCTGCTACCTGCAATCCAGTTAATATAACGAGAAATGTGATAACAGCTGTCATATAAATACCCAATTTTTTTACATCATCTCGTTCCAAAAAATAAAATGAAAGGAAGAATCCGATTCCGTATAACAAAAAACTTAGGAAAGAATCTGGTTGAACAAGATTCCCAAAAGTACTTATCGTTACCGCTTTTGAAAAAAACGCACTCACTGCCACCACCGCCACAAATCCACACACCGCTATGGCGGTCAGTGATCGTGGGTACGATATTGAACGCTTGTCGATACCGTCTACCAAAAACGCGATGAAGGCGACTCCTAGCAATACGGTAGCGAAAATTGTTTTATGAATTTCAACAGGGGCAACGGTAAACGGCGCAAGCACTAACGGAAGCGCAATAAATAATGCATACATACAAAATTTCCCCACCCCAAACCATTTAATGTCCGCAAATGAGAACTTTCTTCCCCCTTCAGAATATGTTGGTGGTGGAGCATCCGCTACCATCTGCGCGACCGATTCAAATTCCTCGAGCGTCATGCCATCATCGCTCATCTGGGTGTCGAGCATCACCGCTCCCTCGTCATCTCCGTTTACAATAGTGACCTGTTTGCCGTATTTCATATACCGTTAAGTATACAAAAATACCAAAAAAAACGGCAATCGACCTCGTATCCTAAACTAACAATCTATACTATCCACATGGTCGCTTGAAAAGAAACGATAAGACTATACAATAGAAGGTAATGGAGCAAACGTCTAAAAATGGTTTTTTGGTAACCCTTATTGTTCTTTTGTTTTTAGGTAATGTTCTTTTTATTTGGCAATACTGGAAGACACAAGCAGAATTGACGCGAGTGCGAGCCGAACTAACACAGATACAGACAAACGACAAAGTGGTTTCTTTCTTGCGTTTATTCATCAACACCGTGCTGAAAGCAGAAAATGAAGTTGCCTTCCAAAAGCGATTACAACTTGAAGATTCCGTGCGCGCATTAAATGATAGTGACGTGCTTGAAGCGTGGAC
>CAZELH010000021.1:0-13526 GCA_964513095.1 uncultured Candidatus Saccharibacteria bacterium | reverse complement strand
CGAGTGGTGGCAAAGCCTCTAATGATTCACTGTCGCGACGCCTTTGGTGATCTTATCAATATTCTTGAATCGGTAAAACACAATCTTCGTCCGGGGGTTATTCATTTTTTTACCGGCACAAAAGACGATGCCAAAAAACTGCTTGATATTGGATTTTCGTTTACGTTTGGGGGAGTGGTGACGTTTACCGACGCGTACGCTGAAGTCGTAAAATATCTTCCGATAGACAATATTCTTTCAGAAACGGACGCGCCGTATGTTGCTCCTATTCCACATCGAGGCAAACGTAACGAGCCTGCCTTTGTGATTGAAACAGTCAAAAAATTAGCAGAATTAAAGGGTGTTTCGACAGAAGAAATGAAAGATCAGATCTACAAAAACGCCCAACGAATTTTCGGAGTATAAAGCGGAGTACAGACCTATAACCGACGAGTATAACAGCTCGTCGGTTTTTTGTTTCTCCTCGTCCAATAAACCTAGTTTTTTGCCAAAAAATGCGATAGCATAAGGGAAATGACCAAGACGTACAACCCTAAAAAAATAGAGAAAAAGTGGCAAACTGCGTGGGATAAAGCGGGTATTTACCGCACCAAAGATACCTCGAAAGCGAAAAAATATTACACGCTGGTTGAGTTTCCGTTTCCATCGGGCGATGGTTTACATGTAGGGCATATTCGTCCGTTTACGGCGATGGACATCATTAGTCGGAAGCGGCGCATGCAGGGATATAATGTACTGTTTCCTATTGGTTGGGATGCGTTTGGATTGCCAACTGAAAACTATGCGATAAAAACAGGCATTCACCCGGCAAAAGTTACGAAGAAAAATACGGATAATTTCCGTCGTCAAATGAAGGCGCTCGGACTTTCATTTGATTGGAAAAGGGAGATAAATACGACTGATCCTGCGTATTACAAATGGACGCAGTGGATGTTTTTGCAGTTTTTGAAAAAAGGATTAGCATACAAAGCGAAAACAACGATCAATTGGTGCCCGAAGGATAAAATTGGACTTGCCAATGAAGAGGTGGTGGGGGGTAACTGTGAGCGTTGTGGGACGTCTGTTGAACAGCGCGAAAAGGAGCAGTGGATGATTAAAATAACCGCTTACGCCGAAAAATTATTAAAAGGATTAGAAGGCGTGGATTTTTTACCCGAAATTAAAAAACAGCAAGAAAACTGGATTGGAAAATCAGAAGGGGTGCGCATACGGTCAAAAGTAAAAGATTTAAATATTTCGTTTGAGGTGTTTGATTCAATACCTCAAACATTTATGGCGCAGACGTTTACGGTGATTGCGCCCGAGCATCCATTGGTGGCCGAGTTGGTAAAAGGCACTCCGCAAGAAAAAGAAGTGCTTGAGTTTGCAAATAAAATAAAAAAGAAACGAGAGCAACGAGGCTACGATATTAACGCAGAGTTTGAAGGTATTTTTACTGGTCGATACGTAGATAACCCATTTGGTACGGGTGACTTGCCAATTTGGGTAGCATCGTTTGTGTTGGCTGATTACGGTACGGGTATTGTGCATTGCAGTGCGCACGATGAACGTGATTTTAAATTCGCCAAAAAATACAATATTCCACTTCGACCCGTGATGTTTCCAAAAGACCAAGCACGCGCTGAAAAAGTACGAAATTTGGAGGAGTTGTATTCAAGAGATCCACAAGGGGTGCTCGAACAACCAAAGCAGTTTGCCGGCCGTTTATGGGGTGAAGTAAGAACCGATGTTATTTCACACCTTGAGAAAGAAGGTATCGCAAAACGGACAACACAATACCATCTTCGTGATTGGGTATTTTCACGCCAGCGCTATTGGGGTGAGCCCATTCCTGTTATTCACTGTGGAATCTGCGGATATGTGCCAGTCCATGAAAAAGACCTTCCCGTAAAACTTCCGAATGTAAAAAATTTTGCCCCTCGAGATGATGGGGAATCACCACTCGCTTCTATTTCTTCTTGGGTGAATGTGAAATGCCCACGATGCAAGGCTAAGGCACAGCGCGAAACGGATGTTATGCCAAACTGGGCGGGATCATCGTGGTATTTCTTGCGATACACCGATCCGAAAAATAAAAAAGAATTTGCTTCAAAAAAACTTCTTAAAAAATTCATGCCCGTTGATTGGTATAACGGTGGCATGGAACACGTGACGCTTCATTTGTTGTACTCACGATTTTGGAATCAGTTTTTGTATGATTGTGGTTTGGTGACTACTCGCGAACCGTATAAAAAGCGTACTGCTCATGGTCTTATTTTGGCGGAAGGGGGAGTGAAGATGTCCAAATCAAAGGGTAATGTAGTTAACCCTGATGCGATTGTTGCCAGTCATGGGGCTGACGTGCTTAGGATGTACGAGATGTTTATGGGGCCATTCGATCAGGCGGTTGCATGGAATTTTGACAGCATTGAGGGAGTGAATCGATTTTTAGGAAAGGTATGGCGGGTACATTTCGAAAAGGTAAAGGAAACTGCTAAAAAATCAAAAGAGCTAGAAGCACTGCTACACAAAACAATCAAGCAGGTGAGCGAAGATATTGAAGCGATGCATTTTAACACGGCGGTTTCGGCATGTATGATTTTCGTAAACGCCTGTTTAGCGGAAGAACAAGTAGATAAAGAGACATGGAAAATATTTTTGAAAGTGTTGGCTCCGTTTGCTCCGCATCTTACCGAAGAATTATGGCAATCATTAAGCGTGTCTAAAAAGTTTACAAGTATTCACACGCAACCATGGCCGAAAGAAAAAGCATCGTTATTGAAAACGGACACAATACGAATTCCAGTGCAGGTCAATGGAAAAGTGCGCGACGAGTTGGTGATAGAAAAAACAACCCCCAAAGACGCAATCGAAAAAATGGCTAGAGAGAGTGTTAAAGTAGCGCTATTTTTGCAGGGGAAACAGGTAAAGAAAGTCATTT
This sequence comes from uncultured Candidatus Saccharibacteria bacterium, assembly GCA_964513095.1. Taxonomy (GTDB): domain Bacteria; phylum Patescibacteriota; class Minisyncoccia; order UBA6257; family 2-01-FULL-56-20; genus JBDKGD01. Next base: position 10,606 of record CAZELH010000021.1, on the reverse strand, counting down.
ACGTGCCCGAAAAGATTATCAATATAGTGGTGACGGAATAACGCCCTTGCTATTGACGGTACGCAGTAGATAATCACGCGCCAATACAGTACAATGAGAATATTATGAATGTTGTAGGATTTATCTTGCTTGCGATTATATTTATTAACTTCGGCATCTTTTTGTATACCACGGATTTTTTTAAGGGGTCATTTGATATTAGTCCCAAGACAGTGAATCCGCCTGATGTCACGTATTTCGGTCCCGGACCCACATCAACCGGAACGACCGGTGGCACTACAGGAACCACTGTGACTGCGCAACCTCCAGCTGGTTTTACCAAAGATCAACTTTCAAAATATTTTGGAAAAGTTTCGTTTGAAAAAGTTGAACCGGGTAATTACGGACGGGTTGAGGAGGTGCTATTGAGTACGGCTATAAAACCAACAGAAACGATTGATGTGACCGGTTGGACATTGCAAGCCAACCGCGCGTCTCAAGTAATCCCACAAGCGATCTCAAGTCTCGATCTCCTTCACCCAACGTTAGAAGGCGATATTAAGCTAGGATATGGTCATACGCTTGATATTTTCGCCACTCGTTCAGCCGCGGGCGCTAGCTTTCGATTAAATCGCTGTACTGGATACTTGCAAAATCATTTCAATTTTGTGCCCGCTCTCCCTCAAGAGTGCCCAGCAATTAATCGCTCCGACATCGTAACGTTTACCGGTGCGTGTCAGGAGTACCTCCTTTCCTTAAATACCTGCAAAGAACCTGAGATAGGGGCGGTGCCACCAAATGACACGTTGTGCAGATACTATGTAAACAACACCAATTACTTGGGGTGCGTGGATAAGTACAAAAATACCAGTAATTTTTACAGTAATCAGTGGCGGGTATGGACGGGCAGTAATTTCTTAGATGACCTCCATGATCGGTTGTTACTCCTTGATCGCTCTGGAAAATTAGTAGATATCTACGTGTACTAAAAAATAGTCGCAGAGCCCATTGAGTATTGGTAGATTGCGCATTTTAGAATTGGAAATTATTCCATTTATTTTTTTATCGCCAAATCAAGCTCTTTTTCTACAAGATCCAAAAAACTCCATCCCACAGCCGCTGCTTCTTTCGGACACAGGCTTGCCGGAGTCATTCCGGGGGAGGTGTTCGTTTCAAGAAAATATACAGTACCGTCTGAAATAATAAAATCAGATCGAGTGAGCCCCACGCATCCAAGAGCACAATGAATTTTTTTGGCAGCGGCAGTTATTTTTTTGATAAGAGGTGCGGGAAATCGAGCGGGGCATAATTCTTGAGTCCCTTTTGATTGATATTTAGCAAAGTAATCAAAAAATTGCTCCGATGGAATGATTTCAACGGGCGGAAGAGCTCGCACTGTGTTATTTCCCAGTACTCCGCACGTCGTTTCAGTACCACGAATATATTGTTGAACGACAATTGATGAATGTTTTTTTAAAACAGTGGATATCGTTTTGTGCAACTCCGAATTGGTTTTTATGATAGACACGCCAACACTGGATCCGGCAGTATTTGGTTTGATGACGCAGGGAAATCCAATGAATGATTCTATTCGTTTGAAAAGCGTGGGGGATATCTTTGTAACAAGGAGTTGCCTTGGAATGGAAATACCAACAGATTTAGCACGGCGCGATGTTTTGTATTTATCGATAGCAATGGAGGACGCGCGACTGCCGGAGCCGGTAAAGATGATTTTTTCTTTTTCAAGAAGTTTTTGCAACACGCCATCTTCCCCAAACGCACCATGGAGTGCGTTAAAAACAATATCGTATTTTTTTAAAAATTTCACAGAATAAGCAGAAGATGCGGTACGAGGGATGGTGATAAGGGTTGGCGTATAGCGCGTGGAGTTAATAAGAGCATCTCGCACTGATGCGCCGGAAATAAGCGACACCGCCCGTTCCGAGGAAGGTCCTCCACACACCACCGCCACCGCTTTTTTCTGGTAAGTCATACTCACAGTGTACGCTCCTCAATTTATTTTTTTAAGTCCCCTCGTAATTCTCCAATGCTCAATCCGTAATTATTTCTTCACCCCCCAATCCGCAATCCTACAATTCGCAATTGTTTCCGCCAGCTGGCGGATCGCGTTTTTCTCTATACCCTAAACCCTATTGGCTACTTGTAGTGAGCCTGCCTGCCGGCAGGCAGGCGTAGTCGAACTAGTGGCTCTGTATCGACTATTTCCTTTCCGTCAGCACCGCGCCCGAATGAAAGACTTTCCCGTCTCGCAGAAGAGACATTTCAAAAATATCGCCAACCATCAGGGGATCAAGCGCATCTTGAATGGTGTAATCAGTTGTTATTTTTTTACCATTCACTGCAAGTACGATATCTTTTTCGTGTACTCCGGCATGATCCGCAGGACTATCACGAAGTACGGCGTGATCCTGATCACTTTCTTTGGTAACAAATGCGCCGTAATTGACCGGCGTTTTTAATTTTTGTGCCAACTTTTCGTCAAGAATTAAATAGCGAAGTCCTAAAAATGGTCGTCGCACTCGGCCGTATTTTTTCAGATCCGCTAAATCTCGAGTAACGGCATTCACAGGTATGGCAAGTCCAATGTTTTGCGCGCCAGAAATAATCGCCGCGTTAATTCCAATAACTTCCCCAGTGCTGTTTACGAGTGGCCCCCCAGAGTTTCCGGGATTAATGGCGGCATCGGTTTGAATTAGTCCTCGCATTTCCTGTGGTGGTTGACTCGAATCAGCTTGCGCGACCACCGATCGTGAAAGCCCCGAAATAATGCCCTTGGAAACCGTATTTTTAAAAATTCCCAGTGCATTTCCAACTGCCAAAACTGTAGCACCAAGTTGTATTTTTTCGCTTCGCCCCAATCGTAATGTAGGAAATTTCTTGCCGACAATTTTTATAATCGCAACATCGTTAATGGGATCACGACACAATACGTGGGCGTCGTATTTTTTTCCATCATTGGCGATAACCGTGTACTGAGCGCTTCCTTCCGAAATGACATGTTTGTTGGTAACGATGATGCCGTCGGGAGATACAATAAATCCACTACCACCACCAACCTGTACATCGCCACGTGCGTCAATCATCTCATCGGGGATGTCCAGTTTTTTTCCGCCACTGGCGGTGGGGAGGTACGGATACATATCGGCTGGCATTTCTTTCTCTAAGTCAGCTAAATGTTTAGTGATGACAATAGAAACAACCGCCGGCATCACTCGTTTTATTATTTTTATAATTTTCTTTTCATCCATGAGGAAAGAGGAATAATAAAATTATACCATGTAACATGCTCACGAAGTATCCGCGGTAATTCTTGTTTTTATTTTTCAATGCGCAATCCCGCTTGTGGTGAGCTAGTCGAACCATCAATTCTCCAATTTTCTAATTCTAATTAGAGTAAATCATGCATTACGTGATTTACTCGTACCGCAACGCTTCGATAGGATTCTTTTTGGCTGCTTGGCTGGCAGGATAGAGTCCGAACGCAATACCAGTGACGGTTGATACCGCAACAGCAAGCCCGATAGCCGAAAGTGGCAGGGAGAATGTCCACCCATCAATAAAGTTGATGAAAATAAAATATAAAATAATAACAATTCCTGCGCCGATAACAATTCCTGCCATACCGCCGATAAAGGTAAGCAAGATAGACTCCCATAAAAATTGTTTTAAGATGTCTTGGTTGGTAGCTCCGACCGCCTTGCGTAGGCCGATCTCTTTTGTGCGTTCAATAACCGAGACAAGCATAATGTTCATAATTCCAATTCCACCAACGATTAAAGAAATGAAGGCAATGGAGGTCAAAAAAAGTGTCATGACCGAGGTAATACTGGAAAGTAAAGCAAGTGCATCTTCTTGAGTGCGAATGGTAAAATCATCTTTATCGGGATCGGTAACGCGGTGATTTTGTCGAAGGACCGAAGTGATACGACTCTTGGCGAATTCGATAGTATATGAATCTTTCACTTGAACAGTGATGCTATTGTAGTGATCGATGCCAAGAAGTTGTTTTTGAGCAACGGTAATAGGGATAAGGATTAGGTTGTCTTGGTCAACTCCAAATGGACCGATACCTTTTTTTTCGAGGACTCCGATTACGCGAAATGTCGCATCTTTCAGGCGAATCGTTTTCCCAATCGGGTCGCGTGCGCCAAACAATGTTTTGGCAATTTCTGATCCAATAACCGCTACGCGATTTAAAGAATCAACATCGCTTTGAGTAAAGACATACCCTCGATCGGTGTTGAAATTTCGGATTGCAAAAAAATCAGCAGTAGTACCATCAAACGTCGCGGTGGTGTCATTGTTTTCAAAAACTGCCTTTGCTTGTCCACGCACTTCTGGAGCGACACGCTCAATAGATTGCTCGTTGCGCAAGGAATCCATATCTTCTTTCACGAGTGTTTTAATAACAATCCCTTGCACGGAAGCAGGTGAGGCAAATCGAGAACCTTTGGTGGCACCCGGAATAATGAATACCAAATTTGATCCAGTGTTTTGAACTTGCGAAAGAATTAAGTTTTGAGCAGTGCTTCCTAAAGACATAAGTAAAATAACCGAAGCAATGCCAATCACAATGCCAAGCATCGTTAAAAAAGAACGCATTTTTGCCTGTTTAAGGCTGGTGATTGCAGAGGTGAGAGCGTCGCGAGTAGTCATGGGTGTTTATTTGAAAAATACTTCTTCACTGACCTTCGACTTTTTAATAGGTCCGTCAGACTCAACCTTTCCATCTTTGATGCGAATGAGGCGATTGGCGAAATTGGCGGTGTATGTTTCGTGGGTAACCAAAATAATGGTGCGTCCCTTTTCATGAAGTCCTTTTAAGATTTCCATAACCTGCGCACCCGATTTTGAGTCGAGGTTGCCGGTTGGTTCATCGGCAAAGATTACGTTTGGATTATTAACCAATGCTCGCGCGATGGCGACCCGTTGTTTTTGACCGCCGGAAAGTTTGCCAGCAGGAATGTGTGTTTTTTCCGTAAGTCCCACGGACGCAATCGCCGCATCAACTTTGGCTTTGCGTTCGTGGGGAGCAATATGATCGGTGTATAAAAGTGGCATCTCGACATTGGCATATACGCTCGCGTTAGAAAGAAGGTTGAACGACTGAAATATAAAACCCATGTCTTCATTGCGAATTTGAGCAAGCTCACCATCAGTTAATGTGCTCATTGTTTTGCCAAAAAAAGAATAATCACCACGAGTGGGTCGATCAAGAAAGCTTAAAATATGCAAGAGTGTTGATTTTCCCGATCCAGAAGGTCCCATGATAGACACAAATTCTCCGTGATTGATCGAAAAGCTGACTCCTGCAAGTGCCATGGTGATGGTTCCGCTATCGTTATATTCTTTTTCTACACCATGAAGAGTAATCATTGATTATTTTATTTTCGCGCCAATATTAGCCACGCGCATGCCCTCGGTCACACCAGAAAGAATTTCAACGGTGCCATTGGTTGAACGAATGCCAATAGTTACTGGGACTTCTTTTGTCTCGCCGTTTTCCGTTATTCGAACAAATGATCCGTTATCATTTTCGAGTATTGCATATTGCGGGAGGGTGAGCGCACCTTCTTTTCTTAGAGTTTCAATGCGCAAATTTGCGGTAAGCCCACTTTTTATTTTTTCCTGTTTTTGGTCAAATGAAACAGTGATTTTGTAATTGACCACGCCATCAACAATGGTTTCAGCGGGATCAACTGCAACTACATGTCCACTAAAATGTTCTCCAGAAAAAGCATCCAAGGTGATATCAACGGGATTGCCAACCGTTATTTTTCCAATATCAACTTCGGGAACATTTGATTCAATTTGTAAATTGGAAGCAGTAATGACGGAAATAAGAGGACTGCCAGTGGTCGCAATCTCGCCGAGTTTGGCATCTTGGGTTGTTACCACGCCAGCAATAGGGGAGCGAATAATTGTTTTTCCAATCTGTGCGCGAACAGAATCGACGTTGCCCTGTGCTTGGGTAACGAGAGCTGCTTGCGCCTGAATAGCTTGGGGGGTGGAACCAGCTTTGGTAAGGGCGAGTTGGCTCAATGCGCGTGCAACGGTAATTTTTTGAGACGAAATATTTTGAGCCAATGTATTGATATTTGAAAACGCGGTATTTAAACTCGTGCGGGCGGTTGTAATCGCACCCTTGTATGTTGAGACGGTTGTCGCGGAGAGTCCGTTTTGACCGGCAAGCGCATCGCTTAATCGGCTGATAAAGGTACGAAACCCATTCATGCGAACAAGCGCTTTTGCAAGAGTGTCATCGAGGGTATTTTGATCGGTCGTTGCCGAAAGGGAGGGGATTTCATTTTTCCAGATGGTGAGGGTTTGCGAAGAGATAGCTCGTTGATTTTCAACATCTGACTTCGCTTGAGAATTATTGGTGGTAAATCCGAGTGATAAGTTTGTTTCATCGCCACCAGTAAACATGTCGTAGGTTTGTTTGCGAACCGCATCATCTGATTTACTGTAGGCATCGTTAATAGTATCGGCAACACTTCCGTAATAATTCGCCAAATCTTGGCTTGCTTTATCTGCCTCTGCTTGGCGAATTGCAATGTCTTCCGGTCGAGATCCTTTTTGTAAATCTTCCAGCTTTGCTTGCTGGCTAGCCAGCGCTCCTTCCGCTTCTGTCAGTTGTGCAGCAAGTTCACTAGCATCGGTTTGTGCGAGTACTTGACCGGGGTAGACCGTATCGCCAACTTGCACTGCAATCCGAGTAACGCGTCCGCCACGATCAAAGGCAAGCGCAACGGTTTGTGCCGGTTTTGTTTTGCCAGTAACGGTCACTTCTTGGGAAATACTTCCGCGGGTAACCGTAATGCTTTCGGCAGTAGGGGTGGATCGAGTAAAAACAAAAATGCCAATTCCAATAACAACAATGCCAATGACCCCAGAAATATAGGGGTGAAGCTTTATAGAGGAAGAAGTTTTTTTAATAAAAGAATGGAAGAAGTTCATATATATAGTATAGCGTGAATAATTAAATTATTTCGACGGATGCATGTGGGCAGGATCAAGACAACAGAGAGAATCAGGATAACGTTTTGAAAGTGTGTGAGTTACGGTGTGAAGAAGATGGAGTGTCATTTTTCTTTCTCGAATACCCACTCCACGCATAATCTCTTGTGTCTCCGCTTCGAGTAAGATGAGCGCCTTGTCTTTAATGTTAGCTCCTCGTTTTGTGATGATGATGTCATTTGTTCGTCGACTGGTGCTGTTTCGTCTTGCTAAAAGAAGTCCCGCTGTTGTAAGTGTCTGAATATGTCGACTAACGGCACTTTCGGTGACATCAAGCGCTCGTGCGATAGCTGCTTGGGGAAGTGGGTTTTCATGGGTGGCGTCAAGAACCATCAAAAGTCGAAACTGCGCGAAAGAAATATCGAGGTGTCTGCTGAGTAATTGATCAGCAATTTTCCCAATAGAAAAAACTACAGCATGCATCGCGGTTAAAACATCGCGAGGAGAAGCGGAAACAGAGCGAGTGTGTTTCATAGATGAGATAATGATAGCACAAAATACTTAACATATCAAGTATTGACGCATGTAGTAAAAATCGATAAAAATAAAACAGATGTTTGAAAAAAAGTAACACAGAAGCAAGCGAAGACATCTGTGTGAAAAAAATAACAGCTCAGCTATACCTGCCTATCGATAAGCAGGTTCACTAGACGTAAATGCAACAATTCTCACGCACGAGTGCAAATAAAAAGGATGAAGTATGAACACTACCTATGAAGTATGTGTAAGGCACAACGCAATCGGATCATTTTGTGGATGGAGTATTGGGCAATACAATCCAGAAAAGAAGAAAGAAAATCAAGTGCGAATCATATCTCTTGAAGTTTCTCGATTTGAAAACATCAGAACCATTGCGCGGGTTATTGAATCAGCAATGGCTCAAGTTGTTGAAGCGATAGAGAGCGTGGCGGAGCGACAAGGAAAAACAGAGGCGCTCGAAACCCTGTATTGCATAATTAATTGCAATCAAAAAAATGGTGATCCGGTAGATAAAAAAACACGGTTTGCAGCCATTTGGTTTGAAGTCGCGCCCCATCATCGGTTGGCGTTGTTCCACGCGTTGGTTCGAAGAATTTTTAAATCAAAAAGTGGTTGGAGTGAATACTTACCACCAACAAGCCATGTCTATATCTATGATATCGACAGCGAAGAAAGCGGTGATGATCGATGTCAAAGCAAGATACCGTGTGTAAAAAAAGCAAAGAAAAAGATTACTTGTGGTACGGTATCGCAAGTAAGTTGTAATGAGTGTCGACACAAGGTGGCGGAAATGGTTGTCGATATCTGGAGTGGTATAAAAAGAGATGCTGAGCAGTGCGCACGCGCACGGAGGGCAGTTCTTATGCCATTCTGTTAATGTTAAACTGGATATCCCCGATAGCGTTCTAAAACGTTCTCGGGGATTTTATTTTCTTTTCTTAAAATGAGAAAAGAAAATAACCCTTCGAAGTCCCGCCACAGCGGGACGAAGTAGGGTAAATAGTATTTGTAGTTTTAATGAAGTGGGATAAAATTTCTCTTTTCTTGTCATTCCCGACTACCATCGGGAATCTAGTCTTTATTTTTGATTAAAATTGTCCATCATCCCGCGTACTCTTCCATAGCTTTAGAGAAGGCTAGTAGGCAGGAATCTATGTATAAAAATATAAAAAAATACCGCTTACGATTCATATACAAATAGAAATCGTAAGCGGTATAACGTGTCACCGATAAAATTATCGAATGACAACGGGGATATCCACGCGAGCACCAAAGCTCGACTGGAGAGTGATTGTCGGTGGGGCATTTGGGTTAAACGTGCCGAATCCCTTTTTAAAGAATCCAGTACTCGGTTTGTACTTCAAAGAGCCCAACGGAGTGAAATTTTGGAACACAGTAATCTGCGCTCCACTTTTTCCCGCGCTGCAAGCGACTTTCACTTGCAGGAGATTGTCAGTGGCAAAGTACACCGCCGATATTGAAAGGAATGTGTCTTTCACTTTCAGCAAGGAAGACACAACCTGTTGTTGACCGGATGCATCACGCACGGCCACCGTGAACGGATAGTCGCCGATCGCTGCCGGCAACTGCACGTCGATGAATGGGACAGCGGTTGAAACAGTTTGTCCCACACCGTTCCATGTGAACGAAAGTGGGCCGTTCCCACCGGTTGTGGTCACGCTCAACCGCGTCAGCGATTGGTCGTTTCCTTCAAACCGAGGAGGAATGGTCACTACCAAGTTGTTGGGCACTGCATTGACGGATAAAACGGTCGATGCGGTTTGCCCGTTAAAATTGGCGGTAATCGTTGTGTTGCCAGCTCCCACGGCCAGAAAAACGCCGGGGGATTGCAGTTGGGCAACACCGGAGTTTGACGAACTCCACGCCGCGCTTCCAGTCACGTTTTGCTGACCAGAAAGGGCCGTGAAATTCACCACCTGGTTAACTTGCACATTCGTTTGTCCAGTGATGGACAACGTTGCGCTTGAACCAGGTTGAGTTTGGAAATTTTTCACACCGCCACGCCCCGTGATGAACGAAGGATTAAGAAGCTGGGTCGGCGAAGCATTGATGCTCGCCGCCAACCCCTCGTAGTAAATCACAGTGCCGGCAGGTAATCCGCTCACTGAAATTGAAGCCGGTGAGGGAACGAATCCCGCATCGCTTCCTTCGCTCGGTTTGGAATACTGCGGTGGTGCGGATTGAGAACCAATCCAGACAACCATCGCGGCGCGAGTCGGTGTCCCATTCGGTGTGATGCTCCAGCTCAAATTCGCGCTGGTTTGGGTGACATTACTGTAATCACCTGTAACAACAACCGGAGCAGTTCCTCCACCACTACTATTACCCAGATGGGTAAAAGAGAGTGTCGGACCGTACACGGTTTGTCCGTTGGTGAATGCATTTTGCATCGCAATCCGAAGTGAGAACGTATGTCCCACAACGAATTGACTGATGCGTGATTGGAACGGCTGGCTTCCAGAAGCGCTCGGCGTCTGAAACTCGGGAGAGTTCGACGTCTGGCTTCCGGGAGCCTGATCCGTAACCTGGATAATGAATCGCGTCACTGATTCGCCGGTGGCGATGGTGGCATTCAAAATGCGACCATCGTTTGCTGACGGATCTTGATCACATGATTGTGAAGTCACGCTCGGTGGCCCCACATTCGGTGCAATCGTCAAATTTTCATTTCCAGATTTTTCTTTCCACTCCGGAGAGTAGAAAGTAAAGTCGGATTTTTTTGACGCGGCTCGTTTCTTCATTGCTGGAGAAAACGGATCGGGTCCAAAATCAACGGCCGTCGATCTCGCAAAATCGGTTTGACCAAAGCTGGCCCCACCGAATCTTGCCGGAACATCTTCCTGTAAATCCACTTGCGCGCGAACGCGCAGGGGAGAAAACAACGGAAGAAAAATCATAGCAACAAGAACAGTAATCATACTGCTCGAGAAAAATTTTTGAGTCTTCATAAACTCGGAATCCTTTCGTGCGCTCCTTAAAGCGCGGTCAAAATGTTCATTTCATTTTAAAATGACAAAGAGGTGCGTGGTCTCTGTATAAAAATCATCACACACTACTGCCGGAAATTGTAAACAATAAATTATGA
>CAZELH010000020.1:0-13888 GCA_964513095.1 uncultured Candidatus Saccharibacteria bacterium | reverse complement strand
GCATGACTGGCTCATAACCAGTAGACGGGGGTTCGAATCCCTCCCCCGCAACAAACAATGTTGCACTCGCAAAACATAGCAATTATCGGCTTCAGTCGCGAAGGAAAATCAGCGCTTTCTTTTTTGAGAAAAGATCCTCGGTATAAAAATGCCGAAATTACCATTCTCGACAGAAATAAGATACCAAAAGCACCGAAAAATACATCGGTAGTCACAGGGGAAGAGTACCTAGAAAATCTCGACCAGTTTGACATCATCATTCGCTCACCAGGGATCTATTACAAAAAACCAGAAATTCAAAAAGCGATAAAAGCAGGACGCATCGTAACAAGTGCCACAAAAATTTTTTTTGAAAAATGCCCCGCGCCCATCATCGGGATTACGGGAAGCAAAGGAAAGACGACAACTGTATCAGCGCTCTATCACATACTCAAAAAAGCAAAATACAAAGTGTATCTCGCTGGCAACATTGGTACTCCCGCCCTAGATATTCTTCCAAAACTCACGAAAAAATCATGGGTTATTTTAGAACTCTCAAGCTTTCAGCTCCAAGATACGACGATCTCTCCTCATATTGCGGGAATCACAGAGATATTCCCCGATCACCTCGATGTGCACAAAAATATGGCGGAATATCAAATGGCAAAAACAAACATTATAAAACATCAAAAAGAAAATGACGCGGTATTTTATTTTCCCCACAACAAAGGAAGCAAAAAAATCGCCTTGGCGAGTGATGGAAAAAAATATCCGGTAGAAGAAAAAGGATACAGCGTACAAAGCGATGAGATTCGCGTCCCCGGCACTCACTCACTCAAAAATATCAATATGGCATGCGCCATCGCCCACGCAGTGGGGGTTTCAAAAGAAACAATAAAAGAAGCACTAAAAACATTTCGCGGCGTCCCGCACCGACTAGAGTCAATAAAGAGAATAAAAACAAAAGAAAAACAAACCATCACCTTCTACAACGACTCGGCTGCTACCAATCCAACCGCAACAGCCGCCGCAATTACTGCATTTACGTCAGGAGAAAATTTTCTCCTTGCCGGTGGTCACGACAAAAATTTATCAGTCCAACCATTGGTAATGGCGCTCTCCAAATCCAAGGCACACTGGCACGTACTCCTCTACGGCGAAAACAGAAAAAAATTAGCAGACGCAATAAAAAAAGTGGGTAAAAAAATAACGGTGACAGAATACGAAACGCTCGAAGAAGCGGTACGTGACGCATGGAAAGAAGCAAAGCACTCTCTTCAGTCGACAATCAACATCGTTCTCTCGCCCGCCTCCGCCAGTTTTGACCAGTTCAAAAGTTATGTCGAAAGAGCCGAAACATTCAAAAAAGCAGTAACAACCGTAACAAAAAAATGAAATTTCTCACCAAAGAAAATTATCGCGCACGAATTATGGGCAGTATTGGTTCAAACTTTTTTCGCACGCTTTACTTTGAAAAAGATGGGGTGGTAATAGATATCACAAAAGATGGAATCGACAGCTGTGCATTCCACACAACCATTATTTTAAAAACGGTTGGATTAATAGAGGCAATTCACGCAACCGTTACCGGCACAATAACGGATATGGAAGCATCCGGATGGTATGAAATAGCAGGTATTCGACCCAACGCCATCATCATCTGGAAAGAAACAAAAGGAGAAGATGGACAACTGCACCAACATACGGGGTTTGCAATCAGCAATACGGAAGCGGTAAGCAATAACTCAAAAGAACGAACACCCCAAATACACGATATTCATTTTCGTCCCATCGAAAAAATACTCTGGCATAAAGCGCTTGAATAACATTCCGAAACTATTGACAGTGTTCAATTTTTAGGAGATAGTATTTATAGACGATCTTTTAAAAAACCATTCGCCACAAAAACTCACCAAGAAAGGAGTTTATATGCCCGAAACACCGGTTTTGGAAAACCCGATTCAAGAAGAGACATTCCCCAATCACGAAAAAGCGGTTATTCGAATAAGGTTTTTGAGAGAAGCGCAATTGATGCTCATCAGAGTATCGGGTGTCGCAAAAATTGAGTACAAAGTCTTGCGCGAAGAAGAAATCAGTGGCGCTGTACCACCGATAATCGTAAAAACAACCAAACCGCAACTTCTTCCCAAAACCATCAGCATTGGCGGTATCACTACCACCATTGAATGCGAGTGAGGTATCTATGATTAAACTTATCCAGTTTATATTTGTAGGTCTCCTTATCATTGCTGAAAGCGCAATCCCAGTAACAATTTTTTGTCTTTGGATACACGACGTAAGGAAGAAGAAAAGAATTCGCTCCCAAGAATAATCACATTCTGAAAGGAGCTAGCCGACCGAGGAAACTCGATCGGTCTTTTTTTTGAAAAAAACCGACATCTGGCATACAATAGCAGGTAATGGCAAAAGACATTACAGAGGAAGAAATTCGCCACCTTGGGACATTGGCGCGAATCAATATAGCAGATCATGATATCGCTCGCTTGGCGCGCGACTTAAGCGCCATTGTGGCGCACGTAGACGAACTACAAAACGCCGACACTGCAGGAGTATCCCCTGCAACCGGTGGCACAAAACTAAAAAACATCTTCCGCGAAGATACGGAAAGAAATAACACCCTCAAACAAAAAGGGGTTGAAACGTTTCCAGAAGTACAAAATGGCTTATTAAAAGTTCCCCCCGTATTTGAATAACAAACGATATGCAATTTCTTCACGATCTCACAATAAAAAAATTCCACGAGGGGTTAAAAAAGAAAGAATTCACCGCGCTTGAAATCACGCAAGCCTTTTTGAAACACATCAAAAATACCGATGCGGAAATTGGTGCCTACCTCAGTCTTCGTGAAAACGCGGCGATACGCGAAGCAGAAGCAACTGACATTAAAATAGCTGCCGGCGAAGAAATTTCGACACTCGCGGGAGTACCACTGGCAATCAAAGATAATATTTTAATAGAAGGACATACCGCCACCGCGGGCGCGAAAATACTTAAAAATTACACCGCCAGCTACGACGCGACCGTTATTACAAAATTAAAAAAAGAAGGCGCAGTATTTTTGGGCAAAACGAACCTCGATGAATTTGCAATGGGTTCATCAACCGAAAATTCCGCCTTCCAAAAAACAAAAAACCCACTCGACACCACCAAAGTCCCCGGAGGCTCATCCGGCGGATCTGCTGCGGCAGTTGCCGGTACCATGGCGATTGCATCTCTTGGGTCAGACACAGGAGGCTCTATTCGCCAGCCAGCGGCGTTTTGTAATCTGGTAGGACTAAAGACTACCTACGGCTCCGTCTCTCGCCATGGCTTAATTGCCATGTCTTCCAGTCTCGACCAAATTGGGCCACTCACCAAAACAGTGGAAGACGCAAAAATACTCTTTGAGGCCACCAAAGGACACGACACCTACGATGCAACGAGTGCACTAGACAATGCATACCCACAAGAAAATCACGAACGCGATTTAGAAAAAATACGAACTCTGCGAATTGGCATACCAAAAGAATATTTTATCGATGGACTTGATAAAAAAATAGCGGATGGCGTAAATGAAGTCATTCGAGATTTTAAAAGTTTGAAAATAAGTTTTCATGAAATTAGTCTTCCACACACCAAATATGCACTCTCCTGCTACTACATCATTATGCCTGCAGAAGTAAGCGCGAATCTCGCACGATTTGACGGTATTCGCTACAGTCGCGAAGAAATAACCCACGAAGTACATGGCGGAAAAAATGCGTTGGAAAAAATATATCTCGCCCAACGTGGCGAAGGATTTGGCGCAGAAACACAACGACGAATACTCTTGGGCACATTCGCCCTTTCATCGGGATACTACGATGCCTACTACACCAAAGCGCAAGCAGTACGCGCGCTTATCACGAGAGATTTCGAAGAAGCGTTTAAAGAAGTAGACGTCATTCTCGCTCCCACCACTCCAACCCCACCATTTACCCTCGGTGAAAAAACCAGCGATCCACTAGCAATGTATTTATCGGACATCTTCACTATTCCTGCCAATCTTGCGGGCGTACCAGCCATCGCCGTCCCCATTCGATCCAATCAAAACACAAAAATCCCCGTAGGATTTCAACTTATTGGTCGACATTTCCGCGAAAATGATCTATTCGATCTCGGGATGCTTTACGAAAAGTTGTATTTCGAAAAATAAATTTGCGATAATAGAAAAAGGGTCAGCGCAAAACACATTAACAATACAAAAGAAAGGAGGGTTCTATGGTAATTACCAAACGAACTATCGCATATGAGCGCATATGAGCAAATTATAAAAATCTGCCCATTATTTTTTCACAAACACAGCATAACCGAAACAACGATCGAGGAGCTGCCCGACCTAGTACACTCATACATACAGTGTCACGGGTTGAGGAATGAATTGCCAAAAGGAAAAGAAGACATCGAAATACTCACACTAGTAAAAAAAGGGTGGAAAAAGAGTGTTAAAAAAATAGGAGTAACACCAAAAAGAACGCTATTTATCCCTGAAAATCGAATTCACTTTTTTCCAAAAGACTATGTGGGAAAAGAATGGACGGGCTACAAAAATGGCATATACTGGGAACTACTTGACATCATTATCGCGGATAAAGAAACGGCACAAAATCCTCGAATCACCATGGCGCTGCGACTCTTTCATGAATGTTGGCATGCAATGCGAGGAAGCCAAAGAATTCACGAAGCGATCGATGAAGCATTAACGGGAATTGCCACAAAAAAATTTTATCGCTCTGTCGTCTGCGTTCACCCATTTTTTGCGGAAGAAATACGAAACGTACGAAAACAAAAAATAAAAATAGACACCACGCGCACAAAAGAAGCACTCTGCCTATGGAATGCGCTCCGCTCAAGAACTCCAAACAAAAAAAGTGCCCATTCCCTTCTCCACAATCTTTTTCAGTGGCAAATAACGGGAAGCAAGCAGTGGCTTCCGGAAGAAATCGATCGGGTAGAATTGGCAACCATAGACAAAGAAATAGCCCAAGAACTACGGGAATAACTGCAAACAAAATGGGAAGATGCAAAAAACATCCTCCCATTTTTATATACATTTTTTGCCAACAAACTAACTCATCCCCTCCTGCTCACCAACCCTACCCGCAATCTTTATTGAAGGGGTAAGCGTTGCTCCACCCTCATCCCAACTGGCAGGACACACTTGACCAGGGTTGTGTTTCACATAATGAAGTGCTTTCACCTTACGCACCAACTCTGCTGATGATCGTCCGATATTGTCAGCAACGATATCGACAACTCTCAACATCTTGCCTGAATCAATGACAAATGTGGCTCTTTGCGCCAAACCACGCATCTCTCCATAAATACCAAGATCACGAGAAAGCTTTCCATTATGATCGGCTGCCATAACATACTTCACATTTTTTAAAGCCTTTTCGTGTTCAAGCCACGCTTTATGGGTATAAACCGTATCAGTGCTTATTACCACAACCTCGGTATTATATTTTTTAAACTCTTCTGCTCGACGAGCAAGATCGGCAAGCTCCGTTGGACAGATATACGTAAAATCAGCAGGATAAAAGAAAAGAACAAGAAATTCGTTGGTGGTTCCGGAAAAAACTTCATCGAGAGAAAGAGTTCCCTCTTCGTCTTTTTCAGGGTGATACACCTCTAACTGAAAATCAGGAAATCGTTCATCAATAGTAAACATAGCTAATAATAAAATAACATCGACACTGGTAAGTATAAAAGAAATAGTAAAAAAACCAAATAAAAATGGCCTTATGAAAAAATTTTCATACAGGCCATTGTAGTCAAAAATACATGCATCACCGGTCGATATGAGTTAATTGAATTAATCGAGCAGTCTCGGTTGGGTTCTTCAAATCCTTGACATACACGTACATAACCCATACTTGATTGCGAGCATGCTCAATAATATAAGAGCGAATATTACCCGAGGGTAAGACGCTCAATTTATCGCCCTTTTTCACCCTAAGAGTCAATGCAAAATTGTCATTCGACAAAGAAAGAGGAAGTCGAAAATGAACCAATCGATACTCATGACTTCCGGAATTAGCAAAAACCCCAGAAATATCAAGGTATGATTCATCCATATCCGAAGTATCAAGTTGCAAATCGGTAACTTGCACAGGAATTTGTCGAACACGCATAAATGAATCGAAAGAAAGATTATCAATACTTTCACTGGAATGCATTGAAAAAATTCTTCCGCAAAAAGGACAGAAAGTCATATACCAAAACTTATTTTGAAAATCTCCCAAAAAAAACGAGAGATCTTTTTTTTCTGTTTTGGTTACTGAAAGTTCTACCTTTTCAGCACTCCGCTCAATACTTTTAAATTGAGCATCATTACTGCTCACAAATCCCATTGCATGCGCAATGTCATCTGGAGTCGGTGGATGAGGCAAAATTTTTTCATTAAACTGCACCCACAGTTTTTGGGCGACCGATAAATACTTATCGACCAATCCAGGTTTTTTCTGATTTTCAACAGGTCGAACAATCGCATCAACTTCAACCTCGCGCACATCCGTAAATGCACTCATGAGTTTCCGTTGATCTTTTGGTAGTCGATCATATGCTTTTTTGTCATAACAAAAAAATTCAAGCTCATGACGACCATATCGCTTTTGCCACACAATACGATCACTATCACCCCCCCGTTGAGCCTCTTTTTCAATATCGGAAACCCGATAATTAAAGTCACTCATGTGATCATAAAAAACACAAGAAAGAGTGTAAGTAAGCGTATCTGGATGCCAATCAATTTTTTCAACAACCACCGGCAGAATAATCGTCTGCAGATGATAATCGAACAATTGATCGTTATGGACACATGCGGATTTTTTATGGTCTTTTTTCTGATCGCCAGCAAAAACATAATTCACAGGCGAGGCAAAAAATACCAAGAACAACAAAAGAGAAAATACATACTTCATACCCCACCTCCTTATAAGGTGTTTCAAACAAAATTATTGATTTTTCAAAGAAAAACCGTCTCTAAGCCAATCCTATCACATTTATATTATTTGTCACGAACAAGGGCTACGCTCATGCCAGCAGTAATACCAGTGCGCGCAATAGTTCCCGCAGGAAACTCCACAATCATATCAACAACTTTATCGTCAGGCGGATAATAGCTAGGAAGATTAAAAGGGTTGCTGGGAGCAGGAACACCTTCACTTACCCCAGAAACAACACCGCCAGAAATCCAGACAAAATCAAGCGGAAATCGCATCCCCTTCATCCAAAATCCATATCGCCCCGCGATAGGAAAAACAAAGAGCATTCCCGTATCTTGAGCCAAACTCGCTCGACCCGATAAACCACGCATTCGAGAAACACCCGTATCTGCAATTTCAACAGAATAAGAAGCAGGGCCAATGGTCAAAGTGCCCATTGGAAGCACGGGTTGACCACTCCCCACAAAAAAAATCCGAAATAAGAAAAAAGAAGATGCGATCACCAGTGCCAGAAAAAAGAAAAAAGAAAAAAGAATCATTGGTTTTTTATAAAAAACACGCATTCGTATCATCATAATAATACAGTTTCGAATTTAAGGATATTGAAGTTTATACAACGCAATTCCCGTTGCCACAGATACATTCAATGATTCCTTAGTGCCATTCATTGGTATTTCAAATAACGCATCGCACCGCAAAAGTGCTTTGCGAGAAACGCCAGAAACTTCATTACCCACTACAAGAGCAATAGAATTATGTGCGGAAAAAATACGTGATGCATCTCGATACGAGACACTCCCCTCGCCTTGCTCAAGACCAATAATAAAAAATCCACGAGCACGCAGAATCGAAAGGGCACGAGAAACAGAAGCATACTGATGCCACGCGACAGTCGATTCCGCACCCAACGATGTTTTATTAAAATCTTTGCGAACTCTTCCAAACGCATCAAGCGGGGTTGGCGTAATACCACACAAAAAAATAGATGCTACTCCACACGCATCGGCAGTACGAAACATTGACGCGACGTTAAACACGCTCCGCACATTATCAACAACCAACACAATCTCTCGTTTCTTTTTTAACATAAACACTATTTCAACGTAAAAAAATAGATAAGTCAATAATCACATCAAATTGGAAAAGTTGAAAAGAGTACCATACAATACCCTATAGACAGCAACTTTGAAAAACGAGGTACTTTATGTCTCAAAATGTTCCATATTTTGCTCGAAATCGTCTCCCGAAACAATCAAAACAGAGAACGCCCAAAAAGAAAAGGCGGTATCAAAAGTCATTAAATCAGAAAAAAGAAGTAAAAATTTTGAAATTTCCGATAACGAAAAATGAGCACAATCGGGAATTAAAACACGAGTCAGCGAAGCCAATAAAATACGAAGGACAAACATTCCACCACCTCATCCCCAAAAGTCGCGCTGGAAAAAGGGAGCCAGCAAATGGATTGTATTTATGGGAAAAACGACATCGATGGTGGCACACCCTCTTTGGCGTAATGACTCCACTGGAAATAATTGAGTATCTAAAAACATCACACCGAGTTTCTCCGGAAGATGCAACACCTGTGCACAAAACAAAAACATGGGTTAAATTATTTGGAGAAAGATCACCTCTTCAAGTAATAAAAATAATTACTCGCATCTTAAGAATGAAAAAAAAGGGGCTCATTCGAAAAAAACATGCGATAAAATTCTTAAGGAGAAAGGCGGCGTAAAAACAAAACACAGGGGTCATACTGCACACTGCACAATGAGTCCTGTTTTTTTCTCAAAAGGAGGTAAGCATGAAACCATTGTTTAGCAACATAATTCTTTTGATAGTTGTTGGAGTATTTGCAAACTACAACGGACAACAAATACCAACTTCACAAAACACTGTACGCCCACAAGATCGGTGCATTGCCCTCTACACCAAAGAGGGCGACAGACGCACGGGATTCATTCTTCAAACCAACGAAGTGGTTACAGTACTTGAAGAAAAAGAATCGCTCGAAATACAGAAGCCCTACTCGATCAAAAAAAGATGGAGAGAGGTCGTCTTGCTCAACCTAGAAACCGACAGATCTTACGAAAAAATACCTATTCGCGAACCACGCATGGGTGAAAAAATAAAAGCCATAATGGCAGTAGGATCAAGAATCAAGACAGCAACAGGTATTGGAAGAATTATTGGAACAAAAGATGGATTCTGTGATGAAACAAACGAAATAATTCCAGAATTCCTAACTACTGACCTTTGGTGGTCACAAATAGAACCAGGAACACCGATAATTGGATCAGAAGATGGGATGCTACTAGGAATAACAACGAGTCGTCGGTACGAGCCGAAAATTACTGCGACATCAATGGCGCTAAGAGCATCGCAACTGACATCAGAAAAGGGGCCCTAAAAGGCCCCTCTTTTTTTACTAATACAAATTTTTACAATTTCAAATATTTTCGAATAGCGATATAGCTGGCAAATGCACCCATAAACACCCCAAATAAAATCTGATACAAGAAAAGGAAGAAGAACGAAGACAAGAAATAGTGGAATAAATTCAATCCATTCACAAATTTTTCCAATGCTGGAGAAATGTAGTAAACAATAGGCGCCGCAACAACAATAGAAATAACTGACCCCAAAAGCCCCGCGATAACTCCTTGGATAATATACGGACCTCGCACAAATGCGTTAGACGCACCCACCACACGCATAATCATAATCTCTTCACGATTCGAGAATATAGCAAGCCAAATAGTAGACAAAACCATTAAACATGCGATAGCAGCCAAAATTAACGTCAACAAGAATCCAACACGATTAATCGTTCCGATAATCGCATTAAGTCGCTCAATAACACCCTGATTTTTTGCGTAGGTAATACTATCGATTAAATCAGAGATCGCCTTACTCCCTTCAAGCTTGCTGGCAATGGCAGCATACTGACCAGAATCTTTTGCCTTAATATTCAAAGACGCTAACAACGGATTAGCGGTAAGTTCATTAATAGCCTGCGAAAGAGCCGCGTCATCTTTGTGGGTTTCTTTAAATGTCTCCAACGCCCCATCACGAGATACATACTCAACGCTTTTAATCTCGGGCAAACTTTCCACGGATTGTTTCACACTCAAAATCTGATCTTCTGAAGTAGTGCTTTTAAAATACACACTGATATCTATCTTATCCTGCACAGAAAACACCGCCTGATTGGTAACATATCGAAAAAGAATAAGGGAGTGAAACACAAACAATGCCAACGCCATAATCACCACTGTTGCGGTCGATAAAATACCATTGCGCCAAAAATTATCGACTCCATACCGAATAATGCGCGAAAGAATAGTAATCATAAAAAATTAAACGAGGAGGTATTTGCCCTTTTCTTCGTCACGAATAAGTCGACCCTTATCAAACGTCAATACTCGCTTTTGCAAATTATTAATAATTTCCTTGTCGTGAGTCGCTAAAATAAGAGTAGTTCCCAACTCATTAATTTTAAGCAATAAATTGATAATTTCCCACGTATGAAAAGGATCAAGGTTTCCCGTTGGCTCATCAGCGATAATAACCTCCGGTCGGTGCACCAACGCACGCGCAATAGCTACCCGTTGTTGTTCACCACCAGAAAGTTGGTTCGGAAAATTCTTTAATTTATCTCCTAATCCCACCATATCAAGGACCTGCGGAACTAATTCGTCAATTTCACGTTGCGTACGTCCGGCAACTTCCATCGCAAACGCAACATTTTCATACGCAGATTTTGTTGGAAGTAATCGAAAATCTTGAAACACAATACCAATATGTCGACGAAATGCAGGAAGTTCGTGAGGTTTTAATTTATTCACTTCGTACTGACCAAAAAAAACTCTTCCCTTAGTAGGCTTCTCTTCTCCGATTAATAATTTGGTAATGGTGGATTTACCAGCACCAGATCGCCCCGCCAACGAAACAAATTCACCGGGAGATACTTGGAAGCTAATATCCTCAAGAGCAGTAGAATTACGCTCGTACAACTTGTATACGTTTTGAAAAACAATCATTTACAGTAATTGTACCTCACTTTCCACAAATTCATCAATGTCCCCCGCCATCACCTTATCCACATTCGATGTCTCGGTATTGGTGCGATGATCTTTCACTAATTGATATGGCTGAAACACGTACGAACGAATCTGACTTCCCCATTCTGGTTTTACCTTTACCCGAAGCGCGGAAACTTCTTCTACATGATGATGTTCCATCAATTGAATAAGTTTCGCTTTAAGAAGTGAAAGCGCGGCTTCGCGATTTTGCATCTGACTTCGTTGCGCAGATGAAGACACTACTACACCAGTCGGAATATGGGTTACACGAACCGCTGTTTCCACTTTATTTACATTTTGTCCTCCCGGACCACCAGCGCGATAAAAATCAAAGGATAAATCGCCCTCAGGAATAACAACAGACGCCGAATCAACGTCGGGTAGTTTTGGAATAACCTCAACAAGCGCAAACGAAGTGTGACGCAATTTTTTTGAAGAAAAAGGAGAAATGCGAACCAATCGATGCACGCCAGCCTCATGTTTTAAATATCCATACACATACGAACCAGTAATTTCACAAACCTTTCTATTTGACTCATCTTCCAAAATCGAAAACTTCCATCCCTTTAATTGAGCATATCCTGCGTACATATGAAACAGTAAATTAGCCCAATCTCCCGCATCTTCTCCCCCCGCGCCAGGAAAAATAGAAATCACGACAGGAAGCGCATCATACTTTCCATGAAAAAGAGTTTTTAATTCCAAGCTTCGCAATGCCCGCTTTGTGGCGTAAAAAGCATCCTCATTAAAATCATCACCTAAAGAATCAATAGCTGTTTCAATGGCAGAGTACGCTGTAACGACATCTTGTATCACGCCGAGCTGTTTTATCGTGGCATCAGCAACAGATCGATTCTGCCAAAAAGAAGAATCGGACATTCGCGCCTCGATTTCAGCTATTTCTTTTTGTTTTGCATCAATGTCAAAGACGCCCGCGTAACCGGCGGGCATCGGTTTTTAAAATTTCCAACTCTTCACGCATATCCATATGGGAACATCGTATCAAAAAAAGCGTCTGAATAATAGGGATAATGTTTGAGCCGATGGCCCCGCAATTGTGCGGGGCGACCTATTCATATTTTTTGTTTGAGCCGATGGCCGGAATCGAACCGGCGACCCATGCTTTACGAAAGCATTGCTCTACCAACTGAGCTACATCGGCTTACACTAAAAGATTGATTGATTACCCCACCTCCGCCTCCGCCAACTGGCGGATGAGCTAGATCGGCACCACCAAACACCCATTATCATACTGGTTTTAGCAAAAATCTCAACCAAAAAGACCAAATACACCGCCATTTACAAACACAATCGCAAACCTAGATCTTCCCTTCTTCAAACAGTCGATAATCAACCGCAAAAAGAACACGGGCAAGATGGAATATAGAATATCCGATAAAAAAGGCAGCGAACACATCAATCGAATAATGCACATGCGCCAAAAGCACCGTTACACCCATCACAATCGAAGAAAAGAGGAAGAAAAATCGCGCCGGTCGAATATTCCAAAAAACAAGTGCCAACACATACGGCAAACCCGTATGACCAGAGAAGAAAAGCGCGGCAGGAAACCCAATGCCAAGATACGTAACCCAGCTATCAGCTCCCGCGTCTAACTGACCGGGGTACGGTGCCAAATGCGTTAAAATAAGAAAAAACGCACGAACAATAATAAACAGAGCGGTCGCTTTCAAGACAAAGGGTGCGCGTTGCGGTTTTATGGCAATGAGAAAAATAACACAGGCAATCAAAAAAAGCGCCCCCTCAACAATCAAATACCGCATATCAACAATCGGAATATTATCAAGGATAATATCTTCAACGGGGGAAGAGGCATGACGCGCCGCAAATTCAGTCGCGCGATAATTAAAGAAAAGCGCAATAAAAAGTAAGAAAAGTCCGCTTACCAAAAAGCGAAGATAGGCACTATTGCGCCATAAACGAATTACTTTTTTCATAGAGAAGTATAAAAAGTATATCTTATTTCCAAAAAATTAACGAGCTATCAGGTTCACAAAAACGCGTGCAACAAAAATCTCCTATATCTACATAATTATTCTTTATCCTTCCAATACCACCACTGCAACTTTTTACGATCATGATTTGCATGACTAACAAAATACACCGCGCACCGAAATACATAGAGCATACATCGATCAACAGGTGCTCCCATTTTCTTACACAACCGATCGTACAATTTTTCGGGGTCTTTGTCTTTTAAATCGCTAATTTTGTGAATGCCAAGCTGTTGCAAATCCTTTGCAATAGACTTCCCCACTCCAGGAATTGTTTCGAGTTCTGATTGCATAGATATATGAAAATAATAATAGAACAGGTGCGCTCAATACCAGAATTTGACATAAATAGTATTTATTGATATAATAAGAGAAGCATGGATTGGAATTTAACCCAACAACCAACCAAGGAGTAAGTATGAAGGCAAAAGAAGCAAAAATAACGTACTTAGAAAAAGACCTTAGGCGGAAACGAGACGTACCGCTTCGACAGGCAAAAAAAGTTCAAATCCCCGTCGATCAACACCCAGACCAAATACTGCAAGAAAAAGAGGAATGGGACTTAAGGCTGAAAGTGATAGCCTACTGCCTCGAAATCTTTCCGGAAAAACGGAAAAAAGTTTTGGAGCTGATGCTCCAAGATAAATCAGAAAAGGAAATTGGATCGATCATGGGGATCGCGCGAAGTACAGTGAACCAGCATACTCGAAGAGTGAAACGTTCACTGACACACTACTTCCAAAAACCGTCACTAATGAAGAAGTGAACAATCGCCTCTCTTTAAAACCGCTCCCGACGTGCGCAGAAACCCTGCGCACGTTTTTTT
>CAZELH010000019.1:0-14031 GCA_964513095.1 uncultured Candidatus Saccharibacteria bacterium | reverse complement strand
GCACAAACTTTTAGCTGCCAACCAACGTGTTGCAGTGCCTGCATTCGGTTTCGCTTACGCGTAAGCCATTTGCTTAAGGGCCATCCCTCGCGCTGACGTTTCGCTTGGTGCGATGCGGGTGTTATATATGCGAGAATCGTTTGCACTTGCTTCATAATTTCTTTGTGAGTGCGAATTAAACAATAAAGAAATTATTTGCCCTTTCGTAAAAGGGATATTGCTGGTAGACGGATTATTTTTAACTATTCTCAAGACGAGGGTTCAACTCCCTCCATCTCCACCATTGACAAATATACAAAAAAACATAGAATAGCCTCAGCGTTTAATTGTTTGGTTAAACCCTTCACAAAAAAGGAGCAGATATGCGAAAATATGTTTTGTTTTTGGCGTTGTTTGGTTGTTTTGTTCTTTCTGGAATCACTGCAACCGCCGAAGAAACACAACAAAAGAATGACACCGCCGATGAAACGATAGTCGTCAAAAAGAAAGATTTACCGCCAAATCTCGTAGCGGATCTTGAAACGAAAAACCAAATCGAAAGCACGCAGAAGAAGATCGAAAGCTATGGAAAGTGGGTTGGGGTTGGGAAAGAAGTTGGGGTAGCGGTCAATGAAAGTTTGTCTGCCCTCACAACCCAAGCTGACACCTTTAGTAAAACTGGGGTTGGAAAATTTGCAATGTTTTTGGTTGCGTGGAAAGTTCTGGGTCGGGACTTTATTGGCTTTATCATTGGCGTCCCTTTGTTGCTTTTTGGGACAATTATGTTCGTCTGGTCATACCGACGAATGTGCTTGCCCTATTCTGTCCTTACAAAAATAAATGAGGATAAAAGCAAAGAATACACGGTGGTTAATAAAGAAGATCTTGGAAGCAATGAGGTTCGCCTCCACTTTGTGGGAGTGCGCTGGGCTCATATCCTTGCGTACTTTGCCTTTGTGATATTTATCTGGACCGCGGTTATCTAACATCACCACAAGCGACTTCGCTGTTATAAACAGCGAGTCCCCTTTTTTAATTAAAAACAACGGCTTGCGCTTAAAGTAGCGCAAGCCGTTTTTCATTGATTACCGTACCGGATTATGGATGATGACAATTGTGGCATCATCAAGTTTTCTCCGCACATTGCCCAGTCTTTCATTTTGACGCTCCACTTCCTTCAGTATTTCATTCCCGAGACGCTCGGCGGAGAATGGAACTTTATTACAACAATCAACAACTCCTTTGAGTTGATTTTTACTCAAGACATCATGAATGCCATCGGTTGTAAAAATAACCGAATCCCCAGAATTGAGTGCTTGCTTATATAATTTAATGTCCGCTCCTAATCCCAGTGCATTCGTGATACCGTTTCGGTGCTCAAATGCCAAATGAAGGCCGTAATTATTTTCCAAATCAGCATCGCACTCGACCAAATCCAACTGATCGTTAAAAGTGGGGAACAAACTGTCATCATTTGTTATCTTGTTGAGCGCTGATTCACTTGTAAGCAAATATGCCCTGCTGTCGCCGATATTTGCGATAAGAACTTCATACGCGCCTTTTTTTACGGGAGTAAATACTCCATAGCATCCGGTGGTTGATGCGGTTTTCCTGTACCGTTCCCGTATTTCTTTATTTATTTTTTTTGCGATTCTTTTTAAAAAATCTTCGGGCGTTTCTGTTTTTGTTTGGTTAAAAAAATTCTCGGCGGAACGCCTTAGTGCTTCAACTGCCACCATTGAAGCATCGCTTCCATTTCGCATTCCTCCAACCCCATCAAATACCCCCGCAACAACACCTGCGCCATGTCGTACAACCAAATAGGCATCTTCATTTCTTCTGTCACCCGCATTTGGTTGCGCTACTGATTTTGAAAAGACTTGTAATCCGCTCATAGAACCTCCGTATAAAAATGTGAATGTGCTTTGTATGAATATCGATTCATAGCTTCTATCCCTTTTAATACACTAATTTTTTATATTTGTCAATTTTGCATACTAGCTGCGTAACGGAAGGTGCTTATTTCCCTTTCTCCTTATTTTTTATTACAATTTTTTTAGTATTTTTTACTTCCCACGAAAGGATTTTGTTTGTATGAACATTTCTGTTATTAGTCGCATTGCTCAACAATTTTCTATTGCCGAGATTAAACACATAGATCTTTGCAGCGGTGGAATCATTAATGAATCCTACCTGATTCATGATGTGCTTGATAATAAATACATCATGCAAAAAATGCATCATGTTTTTCAAGAATCAGTAATGACTGATACTGTGACTGTAAGTGATTATCTTAGAAGTCAATCCGTATCAACAATTAAATTTGTCCCAACGCGCAATGGATGCCAGTATGTCATTGAAAAGAATGTTTTGCGTTCTGAAATTTGGAGGATGATGGAATATATCCCGGGTCTTTGTCTTGATGGTAGAGCTACTTGCGAACAGACTTTTAGCGCTGCCGCGACTCTGGGCTTGTTTCATGCTACACTTTCTTCTTTCTCCTATACATTTAAACACAAGATTTCCAATTTTCATGATACAAAACAGATCATGAAAAAACTCTTGTATTGCGCTGAAAATAATTCTTTGTCGGTTTTTGCTCCTGTTGTAAAAAATGCCGACTTTTCTGCAACAGACTATTGCGCGATTAGGGGTGAACTTGCAAAACAAATATACGAATCGTATATTAGACTTTCTCCGAAAATTCATGGAAGTCCCTCAAGAATCATCCATGGAGATCTAAAAATTTCTAATGTGCGATTTGATTCAACGGGTCGGTTTGCTCACACCCTTCTTGATCTAGACACTCTAGGACATGGATTTATTGCAACTGATGTTGGAGACATGGTGAGAAGCTGGTGTTCCACATCATCGGAGGATGATTCTAATCCAATGTTTGATATGAATATTTTTGAATCATTGCTTCGTGGTTATATATCAATGGCAAAATCGTTTTTAACAAAAAATGAATTTCTCGCCATTTCAAGAGGTGTAGCAGATATGATATTGGA
This sequence comes from uncultured Candidatus Saccharibacteria bacterium, assembly GCA_964513095.1. GTDB lineage: Bacteria > Patescibacteriota > Minisyncoccia > UBA6257 > 2-01-FULL-56-20 > JBDKGD01. The sequence continues at coordinate 11,041 of CAZELH010000019.1, read as the reverse complement.
GGTTGCAGCACGATTTGTTATTGATTCTTTTGAACAAAATTATTTTCAAATCAATAACGATCGATACTCTTCGCGAATCGAACAGGGTTGTACTCGTGGGGCGCTTCAATTTTCTTATTATCAAAACTTTCTTGCTCACCAAGATGACGCTGATTTGTTGGTGCTTGAATTGTCGAGAGATCTTCGTTAACTGGTCTCTCTTCTTAAAAAATACGCCCTGTGTGAATAATTCACACAGGGCACTTGTTTAGATGTTTATCCGCAAACCATTTTTTCGCACTGATTCTTCCGCGGCAAAGCATGCAGCATGGGTAGTATAGCTGTTACGAAGGCTACAGCTCGTTTCCCTATTGTCTCGCGCGCACTCTACAAACTCTTTTATCATCTCAGTAAACGGATGGTGCCAGACTGCTCCACTATCGGGAACTTGTCCGGGGATTATAATCTCAGATGATCCTCTGATTTTGTGACTGTACATCTTGTTGAGATTAATCGATCCCCCGAGACCGCGTATCTCTATCTTGAACTGATATGGCATGAAGATGTTGTCACTTGCCGTTATGGTGCCAATGGCACCGTTTTCAAACTCTGCAAGCACTGCCAGTGTTCTTAATAGTTTTTGAGATGGGGAACTTGATACTGCGCTTACAGAAACAATATCGAACCCCAATAGATGCTGCGCCATATCAACCGCATGGCACCCTCCTCCAATAAAGGATCCAATTGGCTCTGCGCGTGTTCCATATTCGTGTATCAGGTGTTGCTTTCCATGAAACGATCCGTGCAAATATGCGGTTTCGATATGATGGGCTGGAGCGATCATTGGATAAAATGTTTCTTGGATGTTTTGCACCAACTCATTCCATCTCAATACAAAACTCACCATTGTTGTTACTCTAGATTCATTTACCGCTTCAATCATTTTTTCAAGCTCCACATAATTGAGCGCAACTGGTTTTTCAATAACCATATGCTTCCCACTTTTCGCAATGGTTATTGCGTGTTTTGCATGTAACTCTGGTGGAGACGCCACTGTTACCAGCGAACAATCCGTCTCTTTTTCCACCATTTTTTCTACGGAGTCATAACACTGAGCATTAGGACACCAGCCCTTGGCTTTATTACGTACCGAATGAATGTCGCGACCACACAGAGCCACCACATCTATTCCATTGGCGTGATACGCATTTATGTGTTGTTGCGCTACCCTTCCAGTTCCAACAATAGCAGCGGTTACTGATTTCATATGTTTTCCTTTCAAACTGATGTTTGGTTTTTCAAAATACATTCGTAGCGTCTGTTACGAATACCGTCGATCCTATCATCTTTTCGTCATGATTCCAAGGTATTGAGCCATTACGGATAGTTGACAAAATGTTATAAAATATACTATAATTATAAGAGTAATTCCTGACTCTTTTAAAGGGCAGGTCGCCTGATAAGGGCAGGAAGATTGAAAACAGGAGGTTGGTATGAAAATCGAAGTTGATATTATCAATGTATTTGAAGCTCGGCTTTCGCCGTTGGGATCAAACTCTGGATCGGAAAGTCTCGGTTTTTTTTATTCGGAAGAATTTGCCAAGATGCTTGCCGAATATCATGCCGACTATTCGATGACAGTGCCGTCGACCAGCAAGCATCAGGCATTACTCCTTCCTGATGGCCAGTGTTTTTTGCTGGCATCGCCTAAGTCGATAACTCTTAATAAAAATTTTGAAGAGGGTCGACGCAATTTTATTTTGGCAAAACTTACCCCAGAAGAACGTCAGGCTTTGGGGGTTTGATATCCCCCGCCTCGTAACCGAGACTGACCCGTCAAAATTTTGGCGGGTCGCTTTTTTTATCCAAGTGGAGTAGTGTGAAATTAACGCCCGATCTTTTCAATTTTTGAAATAAAGGAGTACTTTTATGAAATCTTCTCCCGCCCTGTTTCGATTTAAAGATAGTATTGTAACCGTCACCCACCCTCTTGAAAACATTGGATTACAAATTCTCCAGCAACTTCGACTCGTTGGCATTGTCAGTTCATGGGTGCGCTATGTTTTTTCATATGACCCCATTGAATGTGTTTCCGCAAACCCTCATTCACCTGATTGTTCTGACGTGTTTGAAACTACACTTACCTTTTCTTTTCACGACGGCCGAACAGTCTTTCTTGCGCTCACCTCTGAATCAACTCCGATTCTTGACGTATCGTTCATCAACTGGATACTCACTACTGTCACTGTATGCGATCCTCGTGCGCGAGTATTCCTGCGCACATGGCATCCCGTCAATGGACGAGGAACATTGTGGTGGGAACGACGCAACTCTCAAGATCGACCCAATCATTCTTGATGTGCCTATCTGTAAAGGAGATCGCTATGTTCATTGATTTTCTTTGTTCTTCCCTTTTTGACACTACTATTGGTTTTGCATGGCGCGCTATTGCTCTTGTTGCACGGATACCAATTCGCTTTATTGCTTCGGTTATTCTTGGAACAAGCATCGTTTGTGTTCTTGGCGGAGGAACACTCTGGCTCTTCCTTTGGACACTCATTGAGGTTGTCACCCCTCTTGCCATCCAGTAACCTCTTCCTACCATATTGACCGGTTTATAAGCGCTTGCTTATCGACCGGTCTTTTCTTTTGACATTACCCTCTTTTTCTGTTACTTTTGTAAGTGCATTCTTTCACTTGGACATATTTAAACCTAAAATCAATTCGCAAATCATCGCCCCGACCCTTCGGGTTGTTGATGAGCACGGAGAATTATTGGGCGTAATGACTCGCGAGGAGGCATTGCGCGTTGCGCAAGAGAAAGGCGTTGATTTGATTGAAATTGTCAGTTCCGCTACTCCACCAGTGGCAAAAGTTATCAGTTTTGATAAATACCGCTACCAGCGCGAGAAAACTCTCAAAAAAGAGCGGGCGGCGCAGAAATCTGGAGGAGTAAAGCAGGTTCAGATTAGTGGAAGAGCGGCTTTGGCCGATTTACAGACAAAACTCCGCAGTTTGCATGAGTTTTTAGATGAAGGATACCAAGTTGAGGTTCAGATGAGACTCCGTGGACGAGAAAAGTACAACAAACCATGGGCCACCCAAAAACTTGAAGAATTCCTTAAAATGATTACTATGGAGTACAAAATAGTATCTCCCATCCAATTCGGTGGACGCGGTATGCAGGTACATATTATTAAGAAAAAATGAAAAAAAGCATCAATAAACGAATCAGAATAACAAAAAATGGCAAGGTTGTGCGTCGTCCTATTGCCGTCAATCACTCACGTACTCGCAAGAACGCGAAGGGTGTTATGGGCAAGCGCAAAACTCGTGGACTTGCAATTCCTATCACAAGTATTGTAAATTACTAACCACTATCATATTCTCCTATGCCACGCGTTAAACGAGGTACTACCGCCAATAGAAAACGAGCCAAAATCCTTAAGAAAACCAAGGGTTTCAGTTGGGGTAGAAAAAATAAGGAGCGTGCCGCAAAAGAAGCTCTCTTGCACAGCCAAAGCCGTGCCTTTGCAGGACGAAAGATGAAAAAGCGCAACTTCCGTGCTCTCTGGACCGTCCAGATCAATGCCGGTGCCCGTGAAAATGGCACTACCTACAGCAGACTTATCTCGGGGCTCACGAAGCGTGCAATCGCCGTGGATCGCAAGATTCTCGCCGACCTTGCCCAGCATGAACCAACAGTGTTTGCTGCCATCGTAAAAAAGGCTGTTGCCTAAACAAGAAAGACTTCAAACAAAAACCCCGCATTACTCCGCGGGTTTTTTGTTTCTTTGCTTACTCTAACTTTTTTCTCTTTTTAGCAACGCTTCTTTTTTCGCAACCCCCCATCGATACCCTCCAAGAGCGCCGGACGAAGAAATCACTCTATGACATGGCACTGTTATCTTTGTGGCATCGTAGGTGCGCAAAATCGCTCCTACTGCTCGTGCCGCTTTTTCATTACCGGCCTCCCGCGCTACCTCCTTGTACGTCCGGACGTGGCCGATTGGGATCGAAGCGACCACCTTCAGGACTTTTTGGGAAAATGTTTCTGTTTGTTTGATACGGTCGGGCATGATTGTATTTGCGATGATGATTTGTTCCGTGCGGACGATGGTTGTGGTTGTGAGCTGGTCGAGCACGATGCTCATGTGATGATTCTAGCACGGGGCTATGCATCGGTTCATTTCGGAGTGCACCGGCGGGAAGATTTGGCTCTTCGATTTTCTTTTTTCCGCGGGTCAAATATTCGTATGCTTGTTGAATCACCTTTTGGCTATCTTTGTGATTACTAAAGAGCGGCTTGGTGTCGTTGTACAAAAACCACCCATAGCCTTGATGCTCTTTTGAGATTTTTATTATTGGATTATTTGTTTGCGCAAGATAGAGAATAACCGTCTTCTGCATCGCTTGACCGCCACGACGAACAGGAAATCGTTCATAGGTTTTGAAGTTGCGCATCAAACGCAAATCTTCTTTTCGCAAACCCGTTTCTTCAAACGTTTCTCGAAACGCCGCCTCTAAACTCTGTTCTTCGTTTTCAATATGGCCTTTTGGAAAGTTCCAGTATCGATGGCCGTGATAGAGTATCAGAAATTTTATACCTTCTCTCGTCTTACGAAACACGATAATACCAGTGGTGATATCATGTTTTGTCTCCATATGTAATGGTTAGTATCTTATCATACGCACCTCTCTTTTGCTAGTGGTGTTCTGTATACCCCTCCTTCTTCTTTTATAGTTTTTTTATAAACTGTATCTGCCCGCTTGAAGCGGTTAGAAGCACTACGTCCCCCGCCTTTACCTCCCCTGCCAATATTTTTTGAGCGAGAGCTGACCGTACTTGATCTTCTATAACTCTTTGCAATGGACGGGCGCCATAGACGGGGTCGTACCCGCGTCGAGCTAATTCTTGGAGTGCCTCATCACTTACCAACAACTCTATGCTCTGTTTTTTTAGAAGAGCAACAACCCCACGCATTTGAATGCCAGCAATTTGCGCTAATTCTTTTGGACGTAAATCTCGAAATATTACGATTTTTGAAAACCTATTCAGAAGTTCGGGTTTAAATATGTCGATTAATTTTTCTTTTATGTACGCTCCCACCGCAGTCATTGGTTCTCCTTTTTTTAAGGCAGAAACAATAATATCCGAATGCGCGTTGGATGTTGCGATAATGATTGTGTTTTTAAAATCGATAAGCCGTCCCAAACTATCAGTGCACTGACCATCGCTTAAAATACTCAAAAAGAGATCGAGTATTTCTGGGTTCGCTTTTTCGAACTCATCGAGCAATATCAGACTAAACGGTTTTTCCCGCACTGCCTCAGTGAGAATTCCGGGGGCTTTGGATGATTTGTCTCCTAGCAACCGCGCAACATCTGCGGATGTTTTGTATTGACCCATATCAATACGAATAAGCGCTGTTGGAGTGCCAAATTGTATTTCGCTGACAATCTTCGCCAGCTCCGTTTTCCCTACACCAGTGGGACCAACAAATAAAAAGCTCGCGATAGGGCCCGTCTCATTGCTCAATCCACTCCGATACGTACGCAGTGCATCTGAAACGGCGTGTACCGCCTCTTCTTGATTAATGTATCGAGCATGAATTGTATCCTCCAAATGTAGGAGCGCTGTTGCCTCGCTTGCTTCCGCCTCGTGAATCGGTACTCGTGATTTCGTTTCGGCGATTTTAATAATATCGTGCACATGAATTTCACCGGAGCCAGCGCGATGAGCCGTTGAAAAAGCTTCTTGAATTATCTGAGAAGCACTTCCGGGGAGTGGATTTTTGTGAAAATATTTTTGCGCCGCATAGGCTGCCTGCTTTATTGCTGCGGCCGATATCATGATCCCCGACTGACGTTCGTATACAACCGCTTCGTGCATTAAATATCGTTGCGCTTCCAATACTGTTATTTCTTCGACCGGAATACCTTCAAACAACTTTGTAATGTCGGAACGATTTTCGAGATATTCCTTGTATTCTTGAGGTGTTACCGCCCCCACCACTGGAAATGCGCCTCCTTCAAGAATTGGGGTAAGTGCGTCAGCGGCCGATAGAAACCCTTCCTCCGTCTTTGCGAGATTGTGAGCGTCGGGGATAAACAAAATACAATTACCAGCTTGCAGTATTTCGTTGACCACGTCCTGTATTGCTCTGGCTACCCCTCCATCACTCGTGCTTGCATGAGCAATGAGCTTTGTTATCTCAAGCTCAACAACCCTCTTATCGGACAATGGCGCAGGAACCATATTTCGCGCTATGTTGTAGGCAAGATAACTTACAATTGTTCGCTTTCCGATACCCGCTTCCCCTATGAGGAGAGCATGCGGAAGCGCTGGACGAGTCAATACATCAAGAAGTCTTGTATATTCCCTATCGTGTCCTATCATCGCCCCTACGTATCCGTTATACGCGGCGTCTGTTATATCGTAGGAAACACTATCGAGACGGGGTGTCGGTCGGGCTGTCCATGCTCGATTCATTGTACGGTGATGTGTCGGCGTTATTCGCGAAGAATGCGTGGGTATCAAGTATTTAAATAAATGACCTCCTCCGCCCACCGAGTCTTCTAATACGAATGCGTTTGCAATGTCTTCTGGGGTAATACCAAACAGTGCTTTTATTTTTTTTATCACATCATCCTCTTTTGAAAGTGTTCCGCATATAATATCTACCAGTTGAATGTTTGCGTGATCTACTGCTACTGCATGCGCAAAACTTCGATACACAATTTCTTCAATACTGGTTTGTAATTTTTGAGCACGTACCCCAACTGCTTGCTCGTCTCGAATTTTTAACTCATGGATTTTTTCACGAAGTTCAACCGGTGCAATATCAAGTCGCCCAAAAATTCTTTTTATTACTGGAATTGCGAGACTTGTTTCGAGAATTTCCAAACCAACATCTGTTTTTTCTAAGGTGCTTTTATCGAGCGCTTTTTCCAAAAGCGCAAATGCCTCTGGGGCAAGATATGATGCGATATTTATCCGTTTTGTTTTTGCCGTTGCCTCGCCGATAATTCTATCCGCGTTTCGCATATGCACGAGACGATCTGCAATGAACAACAAAATAAGCACCCCGATTGCCTTTGCTTGTGGCTGTGCGCCCGATATTGCCAACAATAACCCTGACACCACAACTGTGGCATACCAAACAGGAACCAATATTCGAACGCATAAACGGCCGATCACCGTCATCGCAAATCGACTATCGTGGACATATAGTCTATTAGTATCCATACAAAGTAATAGCAAAAATTACGACTGGAATTGCAATCCACACCAGATACAACGCCCCCACCGCTACCGCTACCACGAGATACAACAAGGCGCCGATACTCATTCGAAGTATTCGAAAAATTGGGCCAATCAGTCGACCAATAACCGAGTAATCGCCGTACAGTGGTTCGGTGATATGGAGCGCCATTAAACGTACTGCAAATATTTGATCAAGACCCGATACAATATCGTAAAAAAATTTCAAAAAATTTCTCGTTCCGTTTCCATACCAATGGATAAAAAATTGCCCTATTTGAATACAAAATCGCTGAATCAGATACACGAGGGCGTTGTCCATGCTCTCATTATACTGATAACGGGTTCTCGAGTTAATACCCCGATTTCGTTTAGTGTAAAATGCGTTGCGAATTACTTTGACCTATACATCTACTGTTGTGCGCTTAGTTTTTGGCACTTTTTGAGTATGGTGGGTAATTTTTTAAATGTTGCTGAAAATTTTGGCAACACTTCAATTTGAGATCGGAGCGCGGCAGCCGGATGAAACATTGGGACGACAAAAAAATTCTTCAATCGAAACACCGCTCCTTGGTCACGGCTAATTTTTGCATCAGGCAAAAAATAATTCATTGAAAATCTTCCAAGAGGCACAATAATGAGGGGTGCGAGAATTTCTAATTGGCGAGTGAGATATGGCTTATATGCTTCTATCTCTTGTGGCAATGGATCGCGGTTATCTGGCGGACGTCGTTTTACAATATTGGTGATATACACTTTCTCTCGCGGAATACCAATCTCTACCAGCATTTTATTTACGAGCTGACCAGAGCGCCCCACGAATGGGCGTTTTTGTTTATCTTCTTCTGCGCCTGGTGCTTCCCCGATAAATACTATTTGAGCATCTGCGTCACCTTCTCCAAATACAAGATTACTTTCTTGGAGGGGCAGCGAATGATCTGCGCCCATTTCATATTCTAATTTTTTTAGCTCTTCCCCTTTTTTATTCATTAAACGTATTGTAGCGCAAAGACTATTTGTTGCGTATTGTGGTGCGCCCGCGAAGAATTGAACTTCGATTTTAAGCTTCGGAGGCCTATGTCCTATCCGTTGAACGACGAGCGCAATGTCTTAGCCTATCGCAAATAAATAGACTTGGTAAAGGGCAAATGCCGTGCACGTGGCAATAATTATATTCGCCACCCCCTTTTCCCATATTTTTAAATGCAGTGCCTTTTTGGCAACCAACAAAATACAGATATACTGTATCCCTAAAAATACCGCTCCCACCAAATTAATAATGATCATGAAATCCTTGAGTCCGGAAAATACCAAAAATAATGGGAAGAAAATTACTAATAACACACTCACGCTTCGTGGTTTTTTTAAATCTTTTTGTAATGAGTTTTCAATTTCCAGCCCTATTGGTAAGTACGATGTGGCAATGGCGATTAGACCTACTATCATTAAAACTGCTTTTTGCCACCACCCCCACTGAGCAAGACCCGATATCGTGTCTGTTGTGATAACAGCCGAAGATGAGACAATCGCGACAACAAATAACAGATAGAGCAATGCGGAAGCGATGGTGCCCACCGCCAATATTCGTCGGACTATTATTTGTTTGTGACTCAACCGCTTTGCGAGCTCTACAATCGGCTCCACCGCAGTCCAGCCAGCAAGCGCGAAGATAAATGGAGCGAACGGAATGGTTACATTTTTTGTTTCGGCGATGAGCGGAATTTTTGTCATCACTCCCCCAATTGGTCCCGCTTGAGATACGAGCAATACAATAGTTGCGACCATTAATACCGTTGCGGCGATTTCAATTCCAACCAACCGACGAAGCCGAAACGCTAATGGTGTCGAAACAATAATCCAAAACAATAGCGTTGCTATTGCCTCAGGAAAATTTGGTATTAACAATCGAGCAAATTGTGGCGCAAGAATAAGGTAGATGACAAGCGTCAACAATAACCCGATGATAATAGCGATGAACCCGAGTTGAGCCAGCGCCAATCCGTAATATTTTTTTAATAGCACCAACAATCGTTCATGGCTATTATTTTCTTCCAATACTCGCGCATACAAATTGTGACAAAATACTATTAACGCGACGATAAGACATGCCCATAGCGATGAAAATACCCATCCTGATTGTTGTATGGTAAACGGGAGAGCAAAAATACCCGCACCAACGGTTGTTCCGATGACAAACAATAGACTTGTCAGTATCATTGTTGGTTTATTCATGTCTTTTTTCTACGCGAGTATTAATTTTTGAGCACCACTCCCTAATCTTCCAAATCTTTTTCTTCTTTCTGCACCAGCTCAATTACCTTATCAATAAGTTTTTCGGGATCGCTATCAAACACTACTTTCCCGTGACCTCGATGCGTTTTGTTTAATATATCTTCAAGCATATCCGCCGTTCCCCCTGTTTCAGTTAATACACCAACCACTTTTTGATCTTCAAACGCGATCGTGAATTCATTCAGTGTCCCCATGCGACCACACACAGTAATCATAGCGTCGCTCGATCGAACCAGTATCAAATTTCTTCCTGAATAATCAAATCCGGTATAAACAATGATGTCGTGGTAATCAATGGGTAGGTGATAGCTTTTTACATGCGCTGCTTTGGAGGCTGCGGGCGAAAATCCTATCACAATCCCCCCTGCCATCTTTGCCCCCTTGGCGGCCCAATAGGGTGCTCCGACTGTTGCTCCCGTTACCGTAATAATTCCTTTTTTAGCGAGAAGCGCTCCTAATTTTTCCGTCTTCTCCAATGCATCTGGTGCGCAATGACCTGTTTCAGCGGCGCCAGAAATTGCGATTTTATATTTCAAATGATATTCGGGATGCGTGCTATCACTGGTTAACCCTGGTTTCTTAGTAGACATAGTATTAGTATATAGCCACTAGCGTTTAGGGTATAGTGGAGAACACGTGCACAAAAATTATTTTTATAACTCTACTTCGTCACCGATGGCGGGAACAGTGGCATTTACCGCTAACTCATCTCTAATTTTTTGCGCAAGTTCTCCGGCGGCATCTGGTTCACCATGTGTCAAAAACACTTTCTTTATCACTGCGCGTGACGGACGAAGCCATGCCAATAAATGTGGTTGATCAGCATGAGCTGAATACGAACTGATTGTTTTCTTCTTGCACCGCACCACAACTTCATTTCCGTGGATGTGTACGGTGTGTGCACCATCTTGAATTTTCCGACCCAATGAATTTTGTGCTTGATAGCCAATAAATAAAATTGTGTTATTCTCCCCCGGTAAGTACCGCGCTTCATGATGCAAGATACGCCCTCCTTGCGACATACCAGAACCAGCGATAATCACCTTCGGTGGGTGTACATCGTTGATTTCTTTTGATTCTTGCGTTGATAGGGTTGATCGCAACCCTTTAAACTCAAACATTGCGGCAGCTGATGGATTTTCGTGTCGTGTTTGTTCATTAAAAAATGTTCGATACTTTTTAAATAGTTCGGTTACTCGAATAGCTAATGGACTATCGAGAAATATTGGGACACGCGGAACTCTCCCCTCTTCTATGAGATTGTTGAGGTGAAGTAATAATTCTTGTGTTCGTTCCATGGCGAACGTCGGAATTAATAACACACCGTTGTTTTTCACTGTGTCTTCAATAGCGTCTTCCAATTCTTCTTGACGACGACTGGCGTCTTCGTGAATTCGATTCCCGTAGGTTGATTCCATCACGCAATAATCAGCAACCCCCAATTTTTCCGTTGGTTGGATAATGGGAGCGGGTGAATTTCCGAGATCACCGGAAAACACGATTCTT
>CAZELH010000018.1:12975-14247 GCA_964513095.1 uncultured Candidatus Saccharibacteria bacterium | reverse complement strand
AAAAGGCTCTATCCCCACCCCTCCTTGTCCTCCCCTAGGCAAATAGAGTACTATTAGGGGAAAGTCTTTAATAATCAATACTATCTATGGCGAACACAAATTCAGCGTTTATGAAACCAATGACCATCAGCCCAGAATTGGCTGCGGTGGTTGGCAAGGGGCCAATGCCACGATCAGAAGTAGTAAAAGAACTCTGGGCGTACATTAAAAAGAATGGTCTCCAAGACGAAAAAAATAAGCGCAACATCAATGCCGACGAAAATTTGAAAAAAATCTTCGATGGCAAATCGACCGTGAGCATGTTTGAAATGACGAAACTCGTCTCCAAACACCTCTCCTAAGATTTATACGACATCGTATACAAAACTCCCGTCCCCGTGACGGGTTTTTTGTATCACACAAAGAAAAAGAAAAGTGGCGTATACTATAAGGTATGAGGAAAAATATCCTAATCATAGCGACAAGTATCATCCTATACTCTCTTTCGCCATTCGCACTCGCCGATACCGCACCATCCATAACAATTACGCCCCAGACCATCCTCCAAGGGGAACCGTTTATGGCAACGGTTGAAGCGCTCCCCAAAAACACATACGCGCAATTACTCACTTTCGACGGCGCACCCATACCAACCCTCACCTACGATAAAAAAACGATCGCTATCGTCGCAGTTGATCTTCGCAAAAAATCAGGAACATACCCACTCACCCTCACTCTTTCAAACGGCGAAACTAAAACGCAATCAGTGACGATTACGGAGCGTGAGCACACCGAAGCACCGCTGGGAATTCCCGAAAAATTAGGTGGCAACACACCCGCCAGTCAAACAAAACTGGTAAAAACACTTGCTTCAGAAAACAGTATGTTAGCAACCATTCGCACAGGCACCAAAGCATTTTGGAAAAAAAGCTTTACATGGCCACTCAAAAATCCAGTGGTAACCGACCCCTACGGCTACACCAGAAAAACAGGCGCGTACTCAATCGCTCATAAAGGAACCGACTTTCGCGCAGATGAAGGAACAAACGTATATGCGATAAACCGAGGAGTGGTGCGCGTGGCAAAAGAATTTAAAGAATACGGAAAAACAGTGGTGGTAGATCACGGCCTTGGAGTCATGTCATTTTACATGCACCTTTCAAAAATTAAAGTGAACGTAGGAGAGCTCGTGCAATCAGAACAAATCATAGGGAAAAGCGGTCAAACCGGCTACGCTGACCAACCACATCTGCATCTCACAATACGCGCACAAGGGATCTCGATAGATCCAAT
>CAZELH010000018.1:3522-12875 GCA_964513095.1 uncultured Candidatus Saccharibacteria bacterium | reverse complement strand
ATCGCTATTTAGAAACCGGTCGAATATAATAAAAGATATGGACAAGCCACATCGCATTGTCATCATCGGCGCCGGATTTGCCGGAACGTACACATTAAAACGTCTCCACACGCTCTTTCATGGCAGATCAGACATTCTCATTTCACTCATCAATCCTCGAAATTATTTTTTATTTACTCCCCTCCTTCATGAAGTGGCGACTGGCGGAGTAAATCCAGAAAACATCATTGAACCACTTCGTGATGCAGCGGGGTGTTGTCTTGATACATTTCACCTTGGAATCGTTGAAAAAATTCATACAAAAAATAAAACCGTACAATTATCGCACGGCCTCGTCCCTTATGACCATCTCGTCATCGCTTCAGGAGCTCAAACCAATTTCTTTAACATAAAAGGCGCGCAAGAACACTCTTTCACACTCAAATCCCTTGAAGATGCTATCAGTATCAAACGCCACCTAGTTCGAACGGTTGAAAAAGCCGCGCATGAAACAAACGAGGAAATTCAAAAAAGTCTTCTCACCTTTACCGTGGTGGGAGGAGGGCCCACAGGCGTAGAAATGGCAGCCGAAATGGCGGAATTTTTTCACGACACATTCGTCTGGTACTATCCAAAAGAACTCATTGAAAAAATAAAAATAATTCTTGTACAAGCAGGACCAGAACTCCTCCCTCAATTTTCAAAAGCGGTTCGCGTAAAAGCAATTCAAGTACTACGCAAGAAAAAAATCGACGTCCGAACAAATACCACGGTACAAAAAGTGGAACAAAACCTCGTCTACATCAATGGAAAAGAAAAAATAAATACTCACACGATCATCTGGGTTGCCGGCGTTAAACCAGTGACGATGGAATTTGATATAAAACCAAAAGGAGACGCCATGGGGAGGATAGTGGTGAATGAATTTTTATCGATGCCAAACAACCAAAATATTTTTGTCATCGGTGACAACGCCCACACACCGACAAAAGACGGCAAAGGACTCCCTGCTCTGGCACAGGTTGCCGTGAAACAAGCACGACGCGTCGGAGACAACATCGCCGCGCAGATACTGCAAAAACCGCAAAAAAAATTCTTCTATAAATCAACGGGAAGTATGGTGTCTTTGGGGCAATGGATGGCGGCGGGAGAAATCGCCACGTTTACCTTTTGGGGCCACTTCACATGGTGGATATGGCGCACCGTCTACCTCTCAAAACTCCTCTCATTCCGCAAAAAAATAAGTGTAGCCGTCGATTGGACCATAGACCTCTTCTATCCCCGCGACATTTCAGAAATATAAACCTTCTTACTAAAACAGAGGTTATATTTCTAAAAAGACTGCTTGCGATAAAAGCCTGCGTATTTTACAGTTATTTACTAAACCCTACCTCGCCACGCTATAGCCTTTGGCGAAAGCGGGTTGGCTAATTATAAAAAAATGCCCGAGCTATTACACTCGGGCACGAAAGGAAGGGATAGGGAAAAATTAAATTTTTTCATCTCGAACATCTTGGGCGAAATCTTTCATCGCATCAACGAAATCAGAAGTATTTTCACCGCGAGCCTTTCCTTGAAGTTGCAACACCTTCTTGGTGAACTCCCAATTATCAATGGGTTGCGTCTTTGGTGAACCTAAATTGGAAGTAATGGGTGCCGGTTCATTCAAAACGCCAGATGACGCAATAACACGAGTGTTGTTCGAATAAAACTGAGGCAAAAAGAGCATCAACGAAAGCGCTGCTTGCTGTTCCTCATACGAAAAAGGTTCACTCACAAGGACACCTTCTTTTCGCTTTTTGTTGCGAACAATCTGGAAAACTCGCTTTGGAACACCTCCCTCGTAGGAAACCATGATGATCATACTTCCGATTGGAAGATCGGTATCACAATCGCCCACAGGCTGATTGAACTTTTCAACAACACTCAAAAGTTGTTTAGGAAAATCATCGGCAGTCAGATCTCCAATATGCCAAAAGCTTTGATTCCGCTCACCGAAAAAACGAGGGATATTGAGCCCTGAAAGTTCCACCAACTCATCTCGATTGAGATGTTCTTTTATCTCATCAAGATGATACGGATAATAGACGGCAAACCCAACCAATGTTTCAGAATTTGATCGAGGAGGATTTTTGTGTAAAAAATTCATAATCCTCTCAAATTTTTCATTTGGCATTTCAGGATTAAAGAAATACCGAATGGGCAGAATAAAACCTCCGTACCCCATTTGTGGGACAACATCATAGATACTCATCCCATCTGCCTTTAAAAATGTACAGATGAGACTAAGCAACTGAATATTAAATTTCGAAACATCTTGTTCAAGATTTCCCGAAGGAGTTTTTTGAAGACCATTCTGAAACGTATTGATGGAGTGTTGTACGCTAAAACAAAACTCAAGCAATCGAAAATGATCTAGACTACAAAAATTCAAATTTTGCGCTTGCTCAATCATACTGGTTGGGCTAGGCAACGTTGGATTATTTTTGTCGTCATTCAAACAATCATCGATAACAGGTGCATTAGGAAAGGTTCGACAGGTGACTGGAACATTATCGGTCATAGAAAATTCTCCTTTTTTTCTCGAGAAATATGGTAATTACAAAGAACGAGGATTTATATATACCACAAAAATCTCCACAAGTCAAACCGTAAATGAACGCTGACGGAACAGGCAGAGATCTTTCATATTCGTTCGAAATGACAAAAAGATGATTCAATTCGCAATACTCCAATCCTCAATTCGCAATTCCTTCCGTTACCCGGCTGATTAGGTTTTACGATTCCTAGTGATGCGTGTGCGTATCTCCCCCATCGTCCTCCGGAGGCAATGCCATACCTTCAACCGTATAGATATTAATCGGCTCCGCGCGTCCCTTTACCTTGGCAGACCCGAGACAAATCAATGGATACTCTTTTTTTAATTGCGCCTTCACCGTTTCGCTGATAATAATCTGGGTTTTGTATTCCTTGTTTAAGCCCTCAAGTCGCGATGCGGCATTCACCGTATCTCCAATAACCGTGTAATCAAAACGATCATTTGAACCCACATTCCCCACCACCGCCTTTCCGCTATAGAGTCCAATACCAATACGAATTTGCGGATCGCCTTGTGCCTTCAGTTTCTCATTTAATACTTTCAATTTCTCAATCATGGTAAGCGCCGCATCCATCGCATGGTCGGCATGATCCGCGTCATCAATCGGTGCACCCCAAAACGCCATAATGGCATCACCAATATATTTATCCACGACTCCACCCGTACGAAGCACTTCGGACGTCATTGCGGTAAAATACTCATTTAAAATACGGACGAGTTCAGTTGGTGTGGTTTTTTCTGAAATAGTAGTAAATCCGCGAATATCAGAAAAAAACACCGTCATCTCGCGTTCTTCACCACCTAACTTCACCGATTCCGGATTTTTCAAAATAGCATCGAGCACTTTCGGCGATACGTATTTTGCAAATACTTTTTTCACCTGTCGCCCTCGACGATCAACCGTCACATATTTATACCCCTTCACTGCCAAAAAGATACCAAAAGAAACGATCACCGCCTGAAGAACGCTATAAAAAATCCCCCGTTGCGCAAGGAGAATAAAGGCGATAATTTCCGTGGAAAGAAGACTTAAAAACACCAGCACTGCCGGAAGTAAATCAAAGAAAAAAGCGATGAAAAAACTAACCAACCCCAAAGCAACCAATATCAAAAACATATAAAAATCAGGGACATTCTGCTGACGATACCCCGACAAAATCATGCTGGCAATATTTGCCTGTATCTCAACTCCGGGCATCGCAATGCCACTCCCCACCGGCACCTGCTGAGCGTCATGAAGGCTTGGAGCGGTTGCGCCAATAAATACAATTTTACCGGAGACGGCGGAAAGGGCAGATGGATCACCTTCGTACAATCGATAAAATGGAATGCGCGGAACAGCACCAGAAACACCGGAAAATACAATCGGTTCAATCGAATGAGGTGTAAAAGAGGGAGTCGAAACACGTGAAGCGGTAACAGCTTGTTGCGCCAAAGAAACATAGGTGGTGCCAGAAACAGCAACACGTGCAGGAAATTGTCGCACGACGCCATCACGATCAACAATTAAATTCACGTGCCCCAACGGTATAGTGGAGTTCGCGGAAACAATTGCGCCGGAAGAAACAATTCCGGACCCAGTAACTCCGGATGATTTATCAGAAGAAAGCCTCTGTACCTGTACCGGCAACACGACAGGATACGAAACAGTGTTAACGCTCTGCTGGAAAAGTATGTCATCACTGGCACCAAATCGAGATTGTTCAGCAAATAAGACATCAATCGCAACAGATGCCGGAGCAGAAGCAGACAGTCGAGACAATGTTGTTGCAAACACAGAGCGAGCCCACGGCCACTGGCCAATGCGCGAAATGGATTCGTCATCAATTGCTACAATAACGACATTCGAAGATACGCCCCGAACCGGCGTCACGATGTCTTCAAATCGTTGCTGGGGACCAGAAAAAATTCCGAAACTATTAATAATCCAAATAACACCCACTGAAAAAACCGCAACGCCCACCCACACAAAACGATATTTCATGAATAAAAATGAAAAATATTATGTTCCCAACGGAGCAATCGCAGTTGGATCATTCGGAGAATTTTGCACGTAAAAAATTTCCGACTTAGCAGACAACGTTGTTCGCGTTTTTGGATCGTCATAAGAAACCACAACTGCTCCGGGTGCTTTTTCGAGTTCAGTAGCAGCGCCAATCAAACTTGGTTGAAACGTTCCGGGCTTCGGAAACGTACCGATATCCCCTACCACCTTCCAAGCAGCAGCACCTGTCACATCCTGACGACTCCCATCCGATCGAACAACGATTGCGGAAAAATTAACAATAGAGCCAGCCGTAACGGAAGACAAATCCGCTTTGGTAGTAAGAACAATCTTTGCCGATGCCGTTGTAGACGTTGTAGTAGAAGCGGTGGTTGGTTGAGGTGTACCAGTGGGAGTACCAGCAGGTTTTACGCCGGAATTATCAGAGGTAGGTTCATTAACTGATGGAGTTGGTGTAGTGCTGTTTTGCGTCTCAAGAATTCGCGTTCGAATTTTTTCTCGAAATGGCTTCTCGAATAACATACGCATCTTAACGCGAAGTTGTTTTGGATTCTGTTCGCCATCTGTTTTCAAACGTTGTAATTCAGTTTCAAATTTCACTTCTTCTTTTTTACCCGCAGATGCCCACATATCGCGCGCGGTATCGATACGCTTTGGCGTCATAAAAGAAACCGGTGCTACTTTCCCCGATGCGATAGCATCGGCTTGCGCATCACTAATTTCAACCTGTTCATCTTCTTTCACATCAACCTGCGCCTTGGTCATTACATTTTTTGAAATCGGAACTACTCGAACAGTATGTTGCGAACCCAACACACGCGATGTTTTGTTTGAATACTCCATGCCAAACGCCGTACCACGAACGGTAGCAACCGCATTAGAAGTCTTTACCTCCCATGCCGATGTTGGTGTTGCAAGATCAAAAATCTTAGACCACACACGCCCACTGCTCAAAAATAATTTTGCAACCAGACTTTGAGTAGTAGGATCGTATGATGTTTCAGAAATAGTAAGCCGAGTGCCAGTATCAAGGCTGGCAAAAGAGCTATCAGGAAAATGGATGATCGCCTTTCCCGTGGTATCAGTGCGAAGCACTCCCCCCGTTCCCACAATGTCACCCGATGAAACAACTGCCTCGGTGGCGCCAGTAGCAGGAGCAGTGTAAAAGACACCTCCCGAAACCACCTCTACCCATACCGTAGAAGCCAAATCATCGGTTGGAGTTTGAGGAGATTCAACAACAATTTGCGCGGGGTGCTGGAGAAAACGAATCAAAAAAAAGCCACCGACAGCAACAACCACGCATGCGAGTGCGATCAAAAAATATTTCATAGTTCCATCATTATACCAGAAGTTAATAAAAAAGTCACGACTCCACGCGCTTCAAAACAACGCGATAAAAGAACGCAGTTGCGTAGCGCGCGCACGCCACGCAAAGGAGAGAAACGACAATTCCACCACCAATATCCGCCGGCCAATGAACTCCCGCCATCACTCGAGCCACAGAATTAAGAATCGCCGCCACAACAAAGAAACTCCCCCATTTTCGGTTATACAAAAAGATGACTCCTGCCAACGCGAAAAAAAATGTCGCATGACCAGAGGGAAAGCTAGAAGACGTTTCGTGCAAAAGAAGTGGCTGGAGTGAAAGTGCCACAAACGGCCGAGAGTGGACATAAAAAAATCGGATCAACTCCGTGACAATCCCCCGTGAAAGAAACACGGCGCAAAAAGTTTCTAATAAGATGCGATACTGTAAGGAAACGTCGCGCATAAAATATAAAAATAGTAAAAAACAAACCACCAAAACATACGCGAAATACTGCGCAAAAAAAACAATAAGAAAATCAAACCACGCGCGCTGATGAGCGAAGGAAAAGAAAAAGAGAAACACCTGCTCGTTCCAATTCATATACCTATAGTATTCACGAAAAAGGTCTTCACCGCAAAACGGCACAACCAAATAAAAACCACTACTATAGTAAAAATAGAGTGGCTTTTATTTTAGAAATCTATTACAAGAACTAGTGGCTATACCCTAGTGGCTAAAACCTCTTCGTTCCAACTACCGACGCACGAACGGCAACAAGCCAATAAATCGAGCTCGTTTTACTGCATTGGCCAACATTCGTTGATGTTTGGCACAAACATTCGTATGAGTCGGGTCAATAATCTTGCCTTGAGAAGAAATGTATCGCTTCACCAAATCGACTTCTTTGTAGTCGATGGTTTTCATATTCTGGGAACAGAAAAAACACTGGTTCATAAGAAATAATATAGTGGTTCAATAGTAAACCAAGGGAGGAAAAACGTCAAGAAAGAAGAAGTTTTATAGCGTCCGACACCTATAACCCTAGTGGCTATTGGCTATACCCTAATTTTATACTTTCTTGACCTGCAACGAATCGAGTTCCAACGCCGTATCGCGACCAAACACAGGGACCATCACCTTGATACGCCCCTTCTCTTCATCGATCTCTGCAATCTTACCATCGTAGTCTTTAAACGGACCATCAACCACTTTTACCAAATCACCGACAGCAAACTCGATCATAAACTTCTCCTCGGTTGATTCCTCACCGCCAGACAAAAACGCCTTTACTTCGTCTTCCGACAAAGCCGTTGGAGTGGTATTATCAGGGCCGACAAATCCAGTAACCCGAGGTGTGTTGCGGACCACATACCACGTTTCCTCAGTCAACACCATCTGCACGAGCACATATCCGGGATAAATCTTCTCTTCAATCACCTGACGCTTACCATTTTTTATACGGATCTTTTTCTCAACAGGAACAACCACGTCAAAAATTTTATCCTCCATTGAGAGGGATTCGATACGCTGTTTCAAGTATCGCATCACCGCTTCTTCGTACCCCGAATACGTGTGTACGGCGTACCATTCTTTTTTTCCCGCCCCCTGCTCTGTAAGGTGATTCAGCATAAGGTATTTATAAATGATTAATTAACGAACCCGATGTGCCAAAATATATTGCAAACCGTACGCAAAAATGTAATCAAACGCCCCTAAAAATAACGCTAATCCAACACACAAACCGATGACGATACCGGTCAATCGGGCAGCTTCCTGAGGAGTCGGCCAGTTCACATGGCGCAATTCCGTGCGGGCATCTTTTAAAAATTGGATAAGTCGTGAGAACATATATGCTATGTAGAATGCCGGAACAAGCCTTATATGTCAAGGTTTTTAACCGCCAAGGCCTGTGTCTGAATAAACTGTTTTCGCGCCTCGACTTCCTCACCCATAAGCATATCAAACATATGGTCGGCACGCTCAGCGTCATCAACGCTTACTTGCAACAAAATTCGATTTTCAGGATTCATCGTTGTATCCCATAACTGCTCGGCATTCATTTCTCCCAAACCTTTATATCGCTGAATGCTTACCCCACGAATACCGCCAGTTTCAGTAAGTTGCTCATTTTCACCCGCCTCTTGGCCTTCCGCTTCTGTTACACCAGCGGCTTTCGCTTTTGCCTTCTCTTTTACCTGTTTATTCTTTTTGAATTCAGCCAAAATAGCCTCTTTCTGTTGATCGGTATACGCATACGAGACCTCTTTACCCATCGCAATGCGATACAATGGAGGTTGCGCGATATACAAATATCCCCCATCAACAACTTTGCGGAAATATCGGAAAAAGAATGTGAGAAGCAATGTTCGAATGTGCGCGCCATCAACATCAGCATCAGACATCAGCACAATCTTATGATAGCGCAACTTTTCCAAATCAAACTCATCAGCAATAGCAGTACCAATCGCCACAACCAACGATCGAATTTCTTGGTTCGCGAGCATGCGATCCAATCGCGCTTTTTCCACATTCAAAATCTTACCCTTTAACGGCAAAATAGCCTGTGTGCGACGATCGCGCCCAGATTTTGCAGTACCACCAGCACTGTCTCCCTCTACAATATAGAGTTCGGACTCTTCGGCATTCCGCGAGGAGCAATCAGCTAATTTCCCCGGAAGCGTCAATCCTTCCAACGCGCCCTTGCGAAGCACGGTGTCTTTCGCAGCCTTTGCCGCTTTGCGCGCCTTTGCCGCCAAAAGGATTTTTTCCATAATACTGCGCGCATCCGATGGATGTTTCTCAAAAAATTCTTTAAGCGACTCATTCGCGACCGCCTCAACAGCAGTTCGCGCATCAGGAGTCCCCAATCGCGCCTTTGTTTGTCCTTCAAACTGTGGCTCTGGTAATTTCAACGAAATAATCGTCGTCATTCCCTCGCGGGTATCTTCACTGATCAAATTCTCATCTTTTTCTTTTAAATATCCCTCCGCTCGCGCGTACGCATTAATACTACGAGTTAACGCAGAGCGAAATCCGGTCGAATGCATACCACCATCAGGAGTATTAATAGTATTGGCGAATGAAAGCTCTCGCGCCTCAATATCGTCGGTATACACGAAAGAAACTTCGACATCCATATTCCCCCATGGTTTATGCGCGTAAAAAATCTCGTCCTGCAAATGTTTTTTGCCACGCGTAATATGTTTCACAAAAGAAACAATACCGCCCTCAAACCAAAATCCCTGCAACCCAACATTCTCAGTACGACGATCAATAAACGTCATGCGCACACCAGTTAAATATGCTTGTTGGCGCAATCGTTCTGCGATTTTTTTATCATTCCACTCCAACGACGAAAAAATAGTACCGTCAGGCTTAAACGTAACTTTCGTACCAGTGCCCGTAGCACTTCCCGCTTTTTTGACCGGCCCCTGTGGCACACCTTGCTTGTACTCTTG
>CAZELH010000018.1:1751-3422 GCA_964513095.1 uncultured Candidatus Saccharibacteria bacterium | reverse complement strand
TGAAGCTCGGTGGTAATATGTTTGGCGTACCCAGCCATTGCTTCGTCAATTGAGTTATCAACGACCTCCCAAATCAAGTGATGCAACCCCTCAGTGCCAGTAGACCCGATATACATACCAGGGCGCTTTCGCACCGGATCCAACCCCTCAAGCACCGTAATATCCTTGGCGCCATAGGAAGCACTCCCACGAGTATTTAACCCCTCGGTTGCGACCACTTTTTTAGTCTCTTTTTCGTCTTTTTTAGCCATAGTGTATTGGGTAATTATACCAGATTTTTTTAAAAAATAATAGCTAATAATAGGGTCTATTTTGGTAAGGAGAAATAAAAGAGGCCGTATCTTACTATAAAGTAAGCATACGGCCTTTTTGGGAAATCAACACTGAATTTTGATTTTGGCGACCATCTGTTCATAGGCTTTGAATGGATCAAAGATGATCACATCTTCACCACAATATGGACATAAACCAGAAGGAGAAAGCGAGGTAGTTTGAGTACCAAGAACAATCGAACAGTCCTCGCAAAAAAACACTCCCTCGACAATCTTGCCAATATCGACAGAAGGTGCTTTTGAACTACTACACCCTCCGCCTCCAATCTGCTCTTCAACACCACCATCATTTTTTTTCTTTCCAAAACCAGTCATGGCGAAACATTCCTTTCTCAAAAAATGCGTGGATTACACAACCGGAGAAAATTGACCGTCATAAATATCAAGAATCTCCTTGTAGTTACGACGGATGAGTTCACACTCAAGCGCATCAAACAATTCTCTTACCATCATCTTGCGCTCAACGCTACGCAATGCAGCGTAAGACGAAACATAAGGAGAAGACAATGACCCCGCCAATCGAAACTGACAATCTGGCTTCATATAAATTCGCGCCAAAGTCAAAATCAATTTTCGATACGGTGAAAGCGTGCGCGGATCAACGAAATCTAGTTTTTCCTCCAGTGCCTGTCGCAAACTCACCATCATTAATGTTTCCTTCCCGAAGGAAAACGGCAGATCAATGGCATGGATTGCAGGACTTTCTAGAGGATCTTCCCCAAAAAGTACAGGCCTGTTCTTGCCCAAATCCTTAGAAACGACAGGCGCTTCGGATCGCAGTACCCGCTCAAAAAAACACGCTCGAACAGGACCAATTTCCGAGCCATGTTCGTCATTTCGTCGAAGATACAACGATCGATCGGATTCAATCCTCGCAACACGATATTCCGCATGAACGGAAATACCATATGCCTCGGGATTAAAATCGTCGGTGCGCGAATCATCAACACGCACAATGTCACCCTGTTGAATCTCCCTGCGACTTTCTCTCGCTTGTTGACTCATACCAACTCCTTTTTTTCAAAAAACTAATAAGTGAAAGCTGGATTTAACAAAAACCAGCGCAATCAAAAGCCAAAAAACATAGTATCATATTTAATGGCAATGTCAAAAAATATGATATTTTTTTCACGCCCCCCCTGCCGTCATTCTGAGCGTATGCGAAGCCTGCCTGCCGGCAGGCAGGAATCTCACACCAACCTTCACTCTATGTCATTCCGGCCTCCGAGCCTGCCTACCGGCAGGCAGGCCGGAATCTATGTTTCTGCCTTTTCCATTATTCTTTCTTCATTCTTCACGATTTGCATCACACGATCTACGTTTCAGGATTTAGGTTTTA
>CAZELH010000018.1:0-1651 GCA_964513095.1 uncultured Candidatus Saccharibacteria bacterium | reverse complement strand
TGCAACCACTCATCTTTTTGGACATCGGTAAGTCGTGGCCAAATAGTATTTAAGGTAGCCAAAGGATCCTCATCATCAATCTTCAGAAACAAATGAATTTGACCACTCTGCTCTAATGCGAGAAACGCAACGCTCTGCAACAATGCATTGAACAAAATTGTCGAGGCATGAAAGCTATCAAAAGGGGATTCGAAATAACCCAGCTTCGAACTAGAATAAGCCATGTCAGGTTTTCCTCCGGGATTTAAACGAGGCAGAGCAACGCTCGTTACACCCTCTTTTGATAAATAAAGTTTAGGGGGTTTCCCATCAAGAAAACGCTCATACAAATAAATCTTCATATCCAACCTCCATAATCAAAAAATGTTGTTTTGTAAGGATGGAACACTCCACCCACTTCTACCTATAATTATACCACAAATATAGCATAAAAGTCAATGGATTGTTTTCATCAATAATACCAAGCCAAAATAACCATATCTCCATTCCGTGTCTTTTGCACCCTGCTTTTGCACCCCCCACGCCAGAGCTTTTTTTATAAAAAACATTCATAAGAAAAAAATAACAAAGCGCGGTACAATAACAGTATGAAAAAACTTTTGGCAGGAGTATCGATGCTATTTTTTCTCACACTCACGCCCATTGCAACAGCGCAAACACAAAATTCATTTTCCAAAGACGAATACTACAAAGCGCGAGTACTAGAAATCACCCCAACGCAAACCGTAGGTCTCTCGCATGCAATCGTAAAACTGGAAAACGGACAAACACAAGAAATCGATTTTGGGAGCCAACTCCAAGAAATCGGTGTCAAACCAAACGCCAACATTGTGGTTGTAAAAAATGAAGTGGCAAACGAAGTAAACTGGTACATCGCCGACATCTATCGAGCATCACAATTAACTATCTGGATGCTACTATTTGCAACAATCGCACTTTTTCTCGGCAGAGCTAAAGGGGCAGGCGCATTGGTTGGATTAGGATTAAGTATTGGACTGGTCACCATGGTCTTGCTTCCCCTCATCACAAAAGGATATAACCCCGTCGCAACCACCATCATCGTCGGAGGAATTTTTTCAATCATCTCTCTCTACCTTGCCCACGGCATCTCTCGTCGCACAACCGCCGCGGCGATCAGCACCATCCTCTGCATTGCCTTAGCAGGACTGCTATCAGTTTCAGCAGTCTACGCAACACGTCTAACGGGCGAGGGAAGCGAATCAAGTTTTTTCATAGCTCAACTAGGGCTCACCTCATCGATAGATTTACGCGGACTCCTCCTTGCCGGAATTATTCTAGGGGTGCTAGGAATTCTTGATGATGTCACCACCGCCCAATCAGCAACCGTTGATGAGCTCATAAAAGCCAATCCGACCGCGCACCAAAAGACAATCTACACGCAAGCACTCTCTGTCGGTCGCGAACATATTTCGTCTCTCGTTAACACACTTTTTCTTGCCTACGCCGGCGCTTCACTCCCCCTCTTTCTACTATTCAGCGCATACGCTCGACCGCCACTCTGGGTCATACTCAATAATCAATATGTAGCAGAAGAAATAATTCGCACAGTTACTGGTAGCATCGTTTTAATGTGTGCGGTGCCACTTTCAACGCTCATCGCCATCAAACTACTCTATAAAAAATAAATCGC
>CAZELH010000017.1:6700-15446 GCA_964513095.1 uncultured Candidatus Saccharibacteria bacterium | reverse complement strand
GTGTGAATTGTTGTACGCCCGCATTTTTTGGCGATACCGTTTCGCGCATGACGTCCAGAATTTTTGAGATAATTTCGTCGGTCGAAAGCTTGGTAATTTCCGTGCCATCATTGGGACAGTGTGGGTGGCCGATGCGCGCGAAAATAAGTCGCAACAGGTCGTAGACTTCGGTGATCGTGCCGACCGTAGAACGGGGGTTGTGGGTTACCGTTTTTTGGTCGATAGAGATTGAAGGGGAGAGACCTTCGATAGCGTCGACGTCTGGTTTGTCCATCACGCCTAAAAATTGGCGAGCGTAGGCAGACAGGGATTCTACGTATCTGCGTTGCCCTTCGGCGTAGATCGTGTCGAAGGCAAGGCTGGATTTTCCAGACCCTGAAACACCCGTAAAGACGACGAGTTGGTTTTTGGGGATCTCTAATGAGATGTTTTTCAGGTTATGTTGGCGAGCTCCGCGGATTTTTATGGTGTCTGTGTGGGGTTTTGACATGACTGACTATTATACGGTTTTTCCTATCGTTTGGGCAAGGGGAGCTATCCCAAAGACCGTACTGTCGGAGTTTTAAAACCAGCATGCTATTTTTGCAAAAATAGCTGCTTTCATCTCAAGTAAAATTGTGCTCAATTTTACTTTCCGATAGATTTCTAAACTCCGACACCCGGTCTTTTTTTGTATTTTGTCCAGTCTCTTTTTTTGAGAGCGCTCCGGGGGCGCTAGCCCAAGTCTTACGCTCAATACCAATGGACGGGGAAATCTTGCAAGTTTGCTTTGATGCTATATTTTCCGAAACAGCTTTGTTTTTGTTGTACAAAAAGAAAACCACCAAGCGAACTTGGTGGTAGGGGGTGGTAGTTAGGTTGAGGAGGACGTTTCAACGCTCTTTTCATGAATCGCTTTCATTTCCTCGTATTCTTGCGAGGTGAAATAAAACCATTCATTTTTTATGGGGTCGTAGATTGTATTAACCCCTGCCGTGATCGTTTTATTTTTATTTTCAAGAAACTCTTCGAGTTTCTTGAAGTTGAATTCCAATTTTTTCCGGAAATCCTCAATTGCCTTTTTGGCGTTGAAGAATTTCCCGCGCTCCTCGGCTCTTTTTAAGATGGAAAAAATTCTCCCGCGGTGAAGTGCTCCTGGCATACTATGCTCCTTTCAGTTTTTTGGGTTATCAATACGAATTGATTATCTACGCGTGTGCAGAGCTCAATTACTCTTTATATTATAGCATAAAATATGCTATTTTGTCAATACCCTTAAAAACCCTTATTTTTAGCGTTATTTCTTGAGCTCTCTTATCTTGTCGCGGATGCGGATGGCAACTTCGAATTGAAGGTTGTCGGCGGCACGGCGCATTTCGCTTTCCAATTTTTTAATCATTTTTTTCGTGTCGTAAGGCGTTAAGGCTTGGCCGTCTATCGTGTTTAGTTCCACATTGCTTGGCAACTCTTGTGATGAGCGGTTGATGAAATCTTCTACTTCATCTTCTTTTTTCACGATTCGTTCGCGAACCGGTTTGATAATTGTTTGTGGAGTGATGCCGTGTTTTTTGTTGTAGGCAAGCTGGACGGTTCGCCTTCGCGCTATTTCTTCCATCGCCGATTTCATTGAGCCGGTGACTACATCGGCATAGAGGATGACGATGCCATCGACGTTGCGAGCGGCACGGCCCATTGTCTGGACGAGTGACGTGTGGGATCGCAAAAATCCTTCGCGATCGGCGTCGAGGATTGCAACGAGTGTTACCTCGGGAAGATCGAGTCCTTCGCGCAGGAGGTTTACGCCGATTAAGGCGTCGAATTCATTTTTGCGAAGTCCGTCCAAGATGTCCGAGCGTTCTAGTGTGTGGACGTCGGAGTGGAGGTATGCGGATTTAATCGCTGGTTTGCCATCCGCATCTTTTTCATTGTCGAGATAGTATTTGAGATCTTCGGCAGTTTTTTTGGTGAGGGTGGTAACGAGGACGCGCTCTTTTTTTGCCACGCGAATTTTAATTTCTTTTACTAAATCGGGAATTTCATCTTTGGCGGGGCGTACTTCTATTTGTGGGTCAACGATGCCGGTTGGGCGGATGAGTTGTTCTACGATGCCGGCGTGTTCTTTGAATTTGTGTGTTCCCGCGTCTTTTTGCGAGAGTTCTTTTTCCCAGTCATTGGGGGTCGCGGAGACGTAAATGAATTGGGGGATAGCATCGTAGAATTCGTGAAATTGCATTGGGCGGTTATCGAGCGCGCTTTTTAAGCGGAATCCAAACTCTATCAATGTTTTTTTGCGCGCTTGGTCACCATTAAACATCCCGCGAATTTGCGGAATACTCATGTGTGATTCATCCACGAAGACCAAAAAATCATTTCCGTAGGCGGCGCGGAAGTAGTCTATTAATGTGTATGGTGGAGCACCCGGTTTTCTGCCGTCAAAGTATCGAGAGTAGTTTTCGATACCGCCGACGTAGCCTACTTCTTTGATCATCTCGAGGTCGTAGTTTACTTTTCGCAATAGTCTATCGGCTTCGGCGATTTTCCCCGCTTTTTTTAAGGCGTCGTATTCAATTTTTAAATCTTTTCGAATTGCTTTTTCTCCTTCGGTAATCGATTTTTTATCGGCAATGTAATGTTTGGCGGGATAGATGATAATGCCACTTTGATCCTCGGGAGATATTTCTATCTGGGTGCCGTCGGTTGGATTTATTTTTGTAATCGTTTCGACACTGCCGGCGAGATTGGTGCTTATTCGGTAGGCAAAATCTTCATAGGCGGGGTAGATGTCTATGTATGTGCCACGAATACGAAAGGTGCCACGGGTGAATTCGAACTCCGCTCGTTCGTATTGCAGTTCAACGAGTCGGCGAGCAATATCGATGAATTGAATGGGAGTATCTCTTCGAATTTCTAATATAGAGTGTCCATAATCGGCGGGTGAGCCAAGGTTGTAAATACAAGAGACCGATGCAACGACAACGACATCGCGACGGGTCATGATGTTGGCGGTGGCGCGGAGACGCAATTTGTCTATGGTGTCATTAATACTCGATTCTTTCTCTATATAGGTGTCTGATGAGGGGATGTAGGCTTCTGGTTGATAGTAGTCGTAGTATGAAACGAAGTAGGAAACAGCGTTAGTGGGAAAAAAATCGCGCATTTCTTGGTAGAGCTGGCCCGCAAGAGTTTTGTTGTGCGAGATGATGAGCGCGGGCATTTGTAACCCTTCGATGATGTTTGCCATCGTAAATGTCTTTCCCGATCCCGTTACACCAAGAAGTGTTTGATTTTTAAGATGTGCTTTTACTCCCGCACTTAATTTTTTAATTGCTTGGGGTTGATCGCCGTCTGGTTTGTAGGAAGAGGAGAGGGAGAACATGAAATTAGCATATAGTAATTAGCGTATAGCGTATAGTTGATAAAAAAATCTGAGATGATTTTTAGTTATAGATATATATGGTCAACCTTACACCTTTACCGCACTATGGTTGATTTTGTCAATAAATCTGGGTATGGTACGAGTAGCGTTCTTTTTAATCTTAAATTTTCTTCATTTGTTTTTTGAAAGCGGAGGTTTTTATGAGTTTTTTATCATATCCTGATGCTCGATTTGCGAGTTTGCGTGATGTACCGGTTATTCACGAACCATTTTTTACCGTCTTGAGTAAAATTTTACACATTGAGTTTTCAACTCCGTCGGGAGCATGGGTTTCTGAGAGTGAAAATAAACAGATGCTTAGTGTGCTTTCTTTCTGGTTTAACGCAAATCCCCATTCTTCCCCTGTTCCATTAATGCAGTTAAAGGCGTTGCCGGGAGCGTTGCAATGGAATAGTGTTGTTAATAAAGCAACCAAACTCAAGAGAAAAGTTTTTACTCTTCGCGAATGTTTTTTTGGATTAGCAATGTGTTTGTGTGATGACAAGAAAACATTTTTCGATGGCAAAAAGCATTTTGTGGCGATTCCTTTTTCGATTGATCGGTTTGGTGTCGTCGCTGAGTTGGCTTTGTGTGTCGTGAATGATTCTAGTGTTTCGATACGACCAAATCGGATTTTTATTGCTGATATGGATAGCTATCGAGAAATTGCTGAGAAGCATTTAATTTATTGGTTTACTGCTCCGGAAATATCCCCCTCTTTTTGAGAGAAAATTTCTTCTCATTCGCTCATAGCTACTTGTGTGGGCGATTTTTTTATCTTGACGACCTCAAGTAATACCTTAGAATTACTGGTATATGAATACCAAACACGAAAACGGAGAAGATATTATCTTGGTGCAAAATAAGATCGACAATACTGATTCTGGCTGGATGTCGGGTGCGAGACTTTTGCCGATTAGTATTTTGGCGGCAGCTATTTTACTTTCTTCAGCGATTATTTTCGCATCGGTTCGATTTACTCGTACTCCCGCGCAAACCGCTAATGTTGGAGATACCACTGGTGCCAACGGAGGTGTTCCTGGTACTGCTCCAGCAGGCAATGACCGCGATGTGGTGCTTGGTGATGCCAATGCCCCCATCTCTATCATTGAATACGGTGATTACCAGTGTCCTTTTTGTGTGAAATTTTTTAAAGAAACAGAGCCTGCTATTCGTGAAAATTACATAAAAACAGGAAAAGTGAAGATGGTGTTTCGCGGATTTCAATTCTTGGGTCCTGAATCGTTGCTTGCGGCAGAAGGCGCAGAGTGTGCGAAAGATCAGAAGAAATTTTGGGATTTTCATGACGGATTATATCTCCTTGAAGAAACCGATGGACAGGAAAATAATGGCAACATTACCAATGCGGCGCTTGTTTCTTTAGCAAAAAATAAAGGATTAGATGGCGATGCGTTTAGCCAGTGCCTTTCTTCGGGGAAGTATGCGGATCAGGTAAAGAAAGATACTGCTTCGGCACAATCTGCCGGTGTTCGCTCAACGCCAACCGTGTATGTGAACGGTCAGAAATTTGAAGGGGCATATCCGTTTGAAACGTTTAAGCAGGTTATTGATGAGGCGTTGAAGAAGTAGTAATTAGCCAATAGGATATAGGGTTTAGAAAAGAGAAGAAGAATAACAACAGCAAAAAACCATCCGTAAGAGGGTGGTTTTTTGGTTTTATTCTTGACGGGTGTGCTATGATGAAAATCACTATGATATACGATCTTGTTATTATTGGAGCGGGACCTGCTGGATGCGCGGCCGGCGTGTACGCGGCACGAAAAAAATTAAAGACACTCCTTATCACCGATAGTTTTGGCGGGCAGTCTATTACCTCAATGGATATTCAAAATTGGATTGGCGAGCCGAGTATCTCGGGATTTGATTTGGCAAAGAAGTTTGAAACCCACGTGAAGAGTTACCCAGAAGACGTTCATATTATGGAGGGTGATATCGTGACAGCACTTTCTAAGCAGTCAGATGGAACGTTTGTGCTTTCTACGCGCGAGGGAAAGAGCATTTCAACTCGATTTGTGTTTCTGGCAATGGGGAGTCGACGTCGAAAATTGGATGTTCCTGGTGAAAAAGAACTTGATGGACATGGGGTGGTGTATTGTGCAACCTGCGATGCTCCGCTTTTTAAGGGAAAGGAGGTGGTGGTGGTTGGGGGTGGAAATTCGGCGTTGGAAGCAGTGGTTGATTTGTTCCATTACGCTTCAAAAATTTACGTATTATTGCGCGGTGATTCGTTTCGAGGTGATCCGGTAACACAGGAAAAAATAAAAGCGCATCCAGCAGTGTCTGTTATTTATAATTCTTCCATTACGGAGATTCATGGAGAGACGTCGGTGTCTGAGGTTATTATTGAAAATTCACAAACCAAGGAAAAAAGCACCCTTGCGGTTTCGGGTGTCTTTGTGGAAATTGGAGCAGTTCCCAATTCCGACATTGTAAAAGGTGTTGTTGAACTTAATTCTTTTGGTGAGGTGATTGTGGATCATAAAACACAAGCGACATCGGACCCTGCTATTTTTGCGGCGGGTGACGTGAGCGATGTGTTGTACAAACAAAACAACATTTCAGCGGGTGATGCGGTGAAGGCGATACTGACGATTGAGGCGAAGGTGCACAAAGGCAAGTAAAATCTAGTAATTAGCCACTCATCCTACGCTAAACCTGCCTGCCGGTAGGCAGGGCTATGGCATGAGAAAGTAATAAAAAACCACGGGCGATTGGTTCGCCGGTGGTTTTGGATTGGTGAGGGGAGCGGAGACGTTATTTTTTCTCCAAACAGGCCACAATGATGTGCGGGCCTTCTTGTGACAGATGAATGGCAACATCCTTTCGTTTCGCTTGTAGTTCCTGTTGCGCCAGCATCAACTCTCCGGTGCTGAATTTTTTTCTTGGCACTGGAAATGCTTTTTTCTCGCCTTGTTGTAGCGAGGTCGATTTTTCGACAACGTTTTCCAATTCTTTTTCGCGCGGTGTTTTGGTGGTTGTGGTTGCTTCGGCTGTCATGGCGGGGAGCTCCTTTTTGAAAACAAGATAGGTCGCGATTCACCATTTTTTAATGGGAAATCGATATTCAGCTAAATAGTACTATCGTATATTTTTGTTTTTGTGTCAAAGATTTTTTCGTCTCTTTTATATCTCGCATAATTCTTGACACTGGGTGTGCGACGCCATAGTATTGGTATTAGCATTCTTTAGTCGAGAGTGCTAATACCAATCGTAAAACCTAAACCTGTCTACTAGTTTTTGCTAAAACTATGGCTTAGCTTTTACGATTCACAATTTTTTATTTCTATACAGTATGAAACTTACTCCATTATCCAATCATTTAATTATTGAGTCAGTACAACAAGAAAAGATGACGAAGTCAGGTATCTACATTCCCGATACCGCGTCACAGGAAAAACCAATGCAGGGCAAGGTTATTGCTGTTGGTCCTGGAAAAGTGAGTGAACAGGGAACAGTTATGCCACTCAATATACCTGTTGGCGCAATGGTTATTTTCAAAAAATACGGACCCGATGAGGTTGAGATTGAGGGTGTAAAATATCTCATCGCGGAAGATTCGGATATTTTAGCAATTGTCGAATAACTCTTTTACTACTTTTATGGCAAAACAAATTTTATTTAATGAACAAGCTCGAACCTCTATGAAAAAGGGGATCGACAAGTTGGCAGAAGCAGTGAAAATGACGCTTGGTCCTCGTGGACGAGCGGTGGTGGTGGAAAAAAGTTATGGGGCGCCACAGGTAACATTTGATGGTGTAACAGTAGCCAAAGAAATTACGTTGGCTGATAAGTATGAAAATTTAGGAGCTGAATTTATTAAACAGGCGGCTGATAAAACTAATGATAATGTTGGTGATGGTACGACGACGTCGGTGGTGTTGTCGCAAGCAATGATTGATGAAGGTGAAAAACTGATTGCCGATCGCGGATTTAACGTGATTCAGTTGGCTGAAGAGTTAAAAATCGGGTCACAAGACGTGATTGCCCACTTGGAGACTCAAAAGGAGGTTATTAACGATATGAAGAAAGTGCAGGAAGTTGCCACTCTTTCTGCCAAAGATCATGAAATTGGAGAATTGATTGCAAAAGTAATGGAAAAAGTAGGAAAGCAGGGAGTGGTAACCGTTGAAGACTCAAACACTATTGGTAATTCCTACGAGATTGTTGAGGGTATGCAATTTGATCGCGGATACGTTTCTCAGTACATGGTTACAAATCAAGAGCGAATGGAGGCGATGTTGGAGAGTCCTCATATTTTGGTAACTGATAAGAAAGTTTCTTCTATCGCTGAATTATTGCCGTTACTGGAAAAGTTGGTGCAGGCCGGTAAAAAAGAATTGGTGATTGTGGCGGAAGATGTTGATGGAGAGGCGTTAACGACCCTTATCGTCAACAAATTGCGGGGAGTATTTACGGTGTTGGCAGTGAAGGCACCGGGGTTTGGTGATCGTCGCAAGGAAATGTTGCAGGACATCGCTATTGTTACGGGTGCACAATTTATCTCCGATGATGTTGGTCGTAAAATCGATTCTGTTGGCTTGGAGGATTTGGGATCTGCGACGCGCGTTGTTTCTACAAAAGACAACACGACGATTGTGGGAGGCAAGGGAGATCGTTCCGCTATTGAAAAGCGTATGCAACACATAGAAGCTCAAATCAAAAAAACTGATTCGGAGTATGAGCGAGAAAATTTGCAGAAGCGATTGGGCAAGTTATCCGATGGTGTAGCAGTGGTGAAAGTTGGTGCTCCGACTGAATCCGCGCAAAAAGAATTGAAACAGCGAGTGGAAGATGCGATTGCGGCGACGCGAGCTGCTATGGAAGAGGGTATTGTCCCCGGAGGTGGTATGGCGTTATTTAACGTGCTTATCGGTCGTGGGAGTCCAAAGAGTGAGGTGAAAACGGTGTCTGATGCTGCTGATCGTATTTTGCGCCGAGCGTTGGAGGCTCCGATTACGGCGATTATTGCTAACAGTGGTGAATCTCAGAGCAAGGTGGATGAATTGCGCCGTGCGAAAACAGGTAATTCAGATATGTGGTTTGGATTTAACGCGAAATCAAATAATTTGGAAAATTTGAAGGAAGCAGGAATTATTGATCCGTTGAAAGTTACGAAGACCGCCTTTATTAACGCAATATCAGTTGCTAGTACTTATTTGACGGTTGGTGCGGCTGTTACCGATATTCCAGAAAAGAAAGAAAATGCTGGCGGTATGGCAGGAGGAATGCCGGGGATGGGCGACTACTAAATCCCGAAGGGATTTAGTAGATTGCGGATTAACGAATGGCGGATTAAAGGATTGATACAAAATTAATTTTTTACTCCGATAC
>CAZELH010000017.1:0-6600 GCA_964513095.1 uncultured Candidatus Saccharibacteria bacterium | reverse complement strand
TAATTCCGCGGGGTTTTGCGTTGATGAGGCAAGAGCGTATAATTAGTGGAAACTATTACTACCCATGATTTTAAGCGACGCTGATATTAAAAAAGCAGTGGAAGATGGTCGAGTTACCATTGATCCGTTTGATCCCGACGCTGTGCAACCTGCGTCTGTAGATTTACATCTTGGTCCCCATTTTCTCGTGTTTCGAAATACTAATACTACCTGTATTGATTTAACGAAACCCGTTGATGATTTGATGGAGGAGGTAACCATTGATGAGAATCGGCAGTTTATTTTGCATCCGGGGCAGTTTGCGCTTGGTATTACCTATGAAACAGTCGGAGTGTCACCCAGTATGGTTGGACGATTGGAGGGGAAATCAAGTTTAGGACGCGTGGGACTTATCATTCATGCCACCGCTGGATTTTTGGATCCCGGAAATAAGTTGAAGATGACGTTGGAGCTTCATAATATCGCCAATCTTCCGATTGTGTTGTACTACCGGATGCCGGTGGCGCAAATTGCCTTTGAAGAGTTATCGAGTCCGGCGACGCGACCATATGGTCATGCAGGGTTAAACAGTAAATATTACGGTGCAGATCGACCGCAAGCGAGTCAGTTTTGGAAAAATTCTCACAAATTTTTGAAGAAATAATTTTTTATGAAACAGTACCTTGAGTTGTTGGATAACATTTTAAAAAATGGCGATGAGAAAGGGGATCGCACTGGCACGGGAACGAAAAATCTTTTTGGAACGATGAACACGTACGATCTTTCTGTTGGATTTCCTTTGCTTACCACTAAGAAGATGTTTTGGAAGGGAGTAGTGTATGAACTTTTGTGGTTTCTTCGCGGGGAGACGAATATCAAATTTTTAGTGGATAATGGTGTTCATATTTGGGATGAGTGGGCGGATGAGCATGGAGAGTTGGGGCCTGTGTATGGCAAGCAGTGGCGGAAATGGCGATGCAGTGACGGAACACACAAAGATCAGATCAGTGATGTCATTTCCCAGATTAAAAATAACCCTAATAGCCGTCGACTTATCGTGAGCGCGTGGAATGTTGAGGATGTCGATAAAATGAAACTCCCGCCGTGTCATTGTTTTTTTCAGTTCGATGTTACGAATGGAAAACTTTCTTGCTGTCTCTATCAGCGAAGCGCGGATACGTTTTTGGGAGTCCCGTTTAACATTGCCTCCTATGCGCTTCTTACCCATATGGTGGCGCAGGTCACTGGTCTGTCTGTTGGGCATTTTACCCATATGATCGGGAGCGCGCATATCTACAAGAATCACTACGCGCAAGTACAGGAGCAGTTAGCTCGAACTCCAAGAACTTTGCCTACCTTGAAAATCGTCCGTCCCGTTTCTGATATTTTTGATTTTCGATACGATGATTTTGTTTTGGAAAACTATGATCCATATCCGGCGATTAAAGCCGATATTTCTGTCTAATGCAGAGAATTTTTATTATTGTTGCAATTGACTCAAAGCGCGGTATTGGAAAAGCAGGAACAATTCCGTGGAAACTACCGGCGGATTTGGCATATTTTAAAGACAAAACAACCGGTCATACGGTGGTGATGGGTCGAAAGACCTATGAATCGATTGGGAGGCCGTTGCCGAATAGGAAGAATATTATTTTGACACGTGATAGAGAATTTCAAGCTCCCGATGGTTGCGCTGTTATTTATAGCGTCGATGAAATACGTTCATTTGATGGGGATGTTTATATTATTGGAGGGAGTGAGGTGTATGGTCTTTTTCTACCTAAAGCAGATGCGATTTTTATCACTGAAGTTGAAGGTGATTTTTCCGCCGATACCTTTTTCCCCGATTTTGATCGCAGTCAGTGGGATTTGGTCAGTGCTGTTGAAGGGGTTGTTGATGAAAAAAATATCTATCCCCATCGATTTTTAGAGTATCGAAGGAAGGTGTGAGCTCAAGTTTATTTGTATATAATAGAAGGCATGAGTGAATTTAAGGGAGAAAATTTTGAGATGGTCCCACAAGAAGCTCCAGTTGCGCCTTCTGTACATACGGGGCGTATGTCAGCGGAAGATCACGGTAAATTTTTTGAATTAGAAAAAGAACTTCATGCTCCTACTTTGCCGCTACGAGAAATAAACGCAAAACCGGTAGAAGAAAAAAGTGATGTCAAAGTTGGTATTTCGAATGCCAGCAACAATGAAGAAGCTAAACAGACCGGTCCACTACCCGATAATTTTAGGGATGTTCATGTTCCAAAAAAAGAAACCGTTACCCCTCCTCCCTTTTTTTCTACCGGTCAATTAAAACCTATTGTGTCTCACGAAAAGAAAGAAGAGGGGGGTATTAATCCTGAGATTATTAAAATTTTCAACGAAGCTCGTTCAACTGTTATTGAGGGAAAAGAAATTTTTTCTCATCTAACCAAGCTGTCTGATATACCACAGCTTTTAAAATATATAAATGGATTGATTACTGCGCGTGTTAAGTATTTTCAAGTATTGCTTGATCAGCGCATCGCATCTGGAGCCATTACGTTTTATGATTCTCATGGTCCTCAAAATATTAAGCAACAGATTGTCGATTCTGTTTATGAGAATGCTTCTCTTGTCCATTCTTTTGATACCTCTGATTTGGTCAGTGAAAATGTTCCTGTAAAAAAGTGGAATTTAGAGAAAATATTGGAGCAATTTAAGCTCGTTTATAAGCTTACTGATCCTGAGTCGCTACAAAGCGTCTATAAAAATCCAATTTCTGGTGGAATTCTTGCTCAGGCTGTTGAGAGTCTTTCGCTTGCTCCTGGATGTGAACATATCATGGATTTGATTACTCAAGAATTTTCGCGAATTAATAGGGAGAAGGTGCAAGAGTATTCAAAGGATTTTCTGCAAAATAATACCGTTGATTTTTTAACTATGCCTGAGGGTGAAAAATATTTTGTTACTGACTCTTATCTCGATACATCAACTGGATTGATTCTTGTTTTGGGGTCTGATTCTACTGAATCGTTGTCTGAACAACGACTTGCTTTTTATCGCAATACAAAAAAATCGCAAATTGAAAGAAATGGTCTTGATGTTTCTTCTCTCCCCAATAAGGAATATAAACCTCTTTCGAGTTTCCCATTGAATTATAAAAATCTTTTAAGAATAGAGTTAGCTATCTCTGTTTCCGGTGATATTCTTGGTTTTCGTTCCGCCTCTTCTCCAGAATTTGATGCTCTTAGTTCTGTTGTGCCCGCGCCTGTATTCTCAAAGCTTGCTCAATCTGTTTTTTCCGAGTCTCGATAAGAGCAGTTGACATTTTTGATCATTTAGTTTATTTTGTGGCCAGTATTTGAGTCTAGTTTTTGCGGAGGATTATGTATGGATTTCCCCTTGCTTCCGGCGCTTGATTCCATTGTCATCCACAATATTAAGGAGTTGACTTCTTTGTCTCTTGAAGGTTGTCAATTTATCCATTTGCATCATATGTGTGTTAATGATGAGTACGTGTCTGTTGATTGTGCGCATGTGCCTGTTTTTGTTGATAGCTCGTGTCGTATCACTTCGGAACAGAAGGTCTTCGCCTCCATTTTTTTCATTGTTGCTCAGTTGGGCATTAAAAAATTCAGAGTTTTGGGCACGACTGATATCTTTGATGGTGATTCTCGTTTTTCTTCTCGATTTTGCGTGGTTTTAGGAAGCACGATTTCTTTATGGAATAAGCACCTAGAAGTCGCGCACGATTGAATTTTTCTTAAACCGCGGTGCGCCTTTTCCTTGATAGGGGAGGCGCTTTTTTTATTGAAATTTTTGCCATTTTGTGGTACTATACCCTCCATGATTATCATCTTTATTGCTATCGCGGTCGTTGTGGTATGGGCTATTTTTTCCTATAACGGCTTGGTCGTGTTGCGGAATCATGCCAAGGAGGCGTGGAGTGATATTGAAGTACAGCTCAAACGTCGGTATGACTTGATCCCAAACCTCGTTTCAGCGGTAAAAGGGTATATGACCCATGAGGCGTCGGTGTTTGAAAACGTAACGACTGCTCGCGCCAAGGCAATGAGTGCTCCGGCGGGATCTGCCGATAAGGTGGCGGCAGAAAATGCGTTATCTGGTACCTTAAAGACCTTGTTTGCGGTTGCTGAAAATTATCCAGAACTCAAAGCAAACGAGAATTTTGGCAAATTGCAGGATGAACTTACCGATACTGAAAATAAGATTCAGGCGGCTCGTCGATTTTATAACGCGAACGTGCGTGACTTGAACATTAAAATCGAAGTATTCCCTTCGAATCTGATTGCGGGAGCATTTGGATTTACGAAAGAAGCATTGTTTGATGCAGAGCCCGAGGCGGAGAAGAATGTGGAGGTGAAATTTTAATCGCTTTTAGCGATTAAAATTTCAGTTAAAAGGTTAACCCTCCTTCGCTAAACCTGCCTGCTAGCCTTCACTAAAGTTACGGCTTAGTAAAACCGGCAGGCAGGGCTTCGGAAGGGCGTGGTGGGTTAGCGGGTTAAAAAGTTATTTTAGAACCCGCATCCATTTTGGGTGCTGAGTACTCATTACCAACCACTTATTTTTATGGCTACTATTTATACTTATCAATCTCAAAATATTCGACGGACGTTCGCATTGTTCGGGATTTTTTTGGTGTTTATCGTCGCGCTTGGGTTTGTGTTTTCGCGGGTGTATGACAATCCGGTTATTTTGTATTTTGCGGTTTTTTTCAGTGTGATCAGCAATTTTATTAGCTACTATTTTGCCGATTCCATTGCGTTGGGACTTTCTGGCGCGCGCCCTGTTGAGCGAAAAGACTATCCAGAGTTTTATACGATTGTTGAAAATTTGGCGATTACCGCTGGTCTTCCGATGCCACGTCTGTTTGTCACCCCAGAGATGCAAATCAATGCGTTTGCGACGGGTCGCAATGCCCAGCACGCGGCAGTGGCGGTAACGGTCGGGGCGTTACAGAAATTAAACAAAAACGAATTACAGGGAGTGTTGGCGCACGAACTTTCTCATATTGGTAATCGAGATATTTTGGTTTCAACCGTCGCGGTGGTGTTGGCAGGCACCATCTCTATTGCCGCGGATTTTTTCTTGCGGTCGATGTTTTGGGGTGGTCGACGCAGTCGTAGCAGTGATGAAAAAGATAATAACGGAGACATTTTCTTACTCCTCGGTATCATTCTTTCTATTTTAGCCCCTTTGGGTGCCATGTTGTTGCAATTGGCGATTTCGCGTCGTCGTGAAGGATTGGCGGATGCGACTGGTGTGCTTTTGACGCGCTATCCGGAAGGGCTCGCAAGCGCATTGGAAAAAATTGCTTCGGATGCGACGCCAATGGTACACGCGAACAGTTCCACTGCCCATTTGTGGATCGATACCCCGTTTAAAGAGGGGGCAAGGGTGGCGTGGTATCAAAAATTATTTATGACCCATCCTCCTATCGCCGAACGCATTGCCGCGCTTCGCGCGATGGGGCGGTAGCTATTTTTTCTTATGTCATTTTTTTCGACTATCTATCAAAGTATTTACAGTAAGATTTTTTATCGATCGCTTATCGATCGGTCGGTATCTTTTTCCTTGTCGTATTTTTTGGCAGTGGTGTGTGTTTGTGGTGTTTTTTCCGCACTTTTTTTCACCGCTCTTTCTGCGCCTTCATTTATTGATTTTTCAAAAGGAATTTCTTCGACACTTGAGACGCAAGTGCCGGGATCATTTTCTCTTGCGATATCAAACGGTGCTTTTACCACATTTCCAACTGCTCCTATTACTATTGAGCCAAGTTCTCGGTTAAAAACTTTTTTTGACGAACATAATTTTTCCGGAATCACTCATTTTTTGATTATTGATTCTTTGGCTACGCAAGATTTCGCAAAAGACTCGCATAGTTTGTTTGTTGTTTCTCGTGAGCATGTGTTCATTGCCAGCCCCGAATCTGTTGCGGTGTATGATGTGAGCGAGATTCCCGATGGTACGTTTACTGCCTCATGGGCGCGCGGAGTAGCACAGCGCATTTCTTCGTATGTGCGATTTATCCCGCTCTTTTTCCTCCTCCTCTTTTTTGTTTTTTTCTTGGGTGTTGGATTGGTGGTTTTAGTTCAGATTTTCTTTTTGGCATTGGCACTGCGATTTTTATTGCGAATTCCTTTTGTCGTCCGCATTTTTGGACACAATCCTGTTTTGGATCCGGTGAGTTGGTGGGATGGCCACCTTTCTTTTGCTCTTTTGTATAAAGCGTTTTTACATGCTTCGACGCTTGGATTTTTATTCTTCTTTTTTGTTCTATTATTCCTCCCGCAGTTTGTGGTGAGTTATATTATTATCGGATTGCCGATTAGCGCACTTACTGTCTTGGCCCGATTGCGGTAAATAAAAAACGGTCGATTGTGTCGACCGTTTTTTATACCCCTTATATCTTCACTATTTCTTCCCATGGCAGATTGGGCTTGCCAAAATGGCCGTAGCAGGCCGTTCGAGCGTAGATTGGGCGTTGGAGCGCTAACCGTTCAATGATGGCTTTGGGGCGAAAATCAAAGTTTTTTGTCACTATTTCGCTGATGTCTTTGTCGTTCTCGTCATGGGCTTCCACCATGAGTGGCTCTGCTTTTCCGATAGCGTACGCCACTGATA
>CAZELH010000016.1:0-16240 GCA_964513095.1 uncultured Candidatus Saccharibacteria bacterium | reverse complement strand
GACGTCATGCGCGAAACGGTATCGCCAAAAAATGCGGGCGTACAACAATTCACACTCCTCTCCCCCATTGTTCGCGCCAAACGGGGAGAATTTAGAGATTTAATAAACAACGTTCGCGCCAAAGGATTCGTTCGCGCCCGTATTGATGGAGAAGTAGTAAGTATTACAGATGACATTATTCTTTCTAAAACACAAAAACACACCATTGAAGTAATTATCGATGCGCTCCCCGTATCGGCAACGGATATAAAAAGCGAAATGTTTTTTGGTAATCTTCGCACGCGTCTCGCCGCCGACATCGAACAAGCAATTAATTTATCTGCTGGATCGGTTATTTTAAAAACAACAAACGGCGAATATTTATTCTCTGAAAAATTCTCCTGCCCTGTCTGCGGATTATCACTTCCCGAAATAGAACCACGATTATTCTCATTCAACTCCCCCATCGGCGCCTGCGAAACATGTCGCGGTCTAGGAACAATCTACTCC
Organism: uncultured Candidatus Saccharibacteria bacterium; assembly: GCA_964513095.1. GTDB lineage: Bacteria > Patescibacteriota > Minisyncoccia > UBA6257 > 2-01-FULL-56-20 > JBDKGD01. Next base: position 15,751 of record CAZELH010000016.1, on the reverse strand, counting down.
GTCGACCCCGAACGCATTTTAAATAAAAACTTAAGCGTGACCGAAGGCGGTATTACGCCATTTTCCGGAATATTTTGGCAAGACACATGGTACGGACGCCTCATCGCCACTATGGCGGAAGATGAAAATTTCCCATTAAAAACCGCAATCGGAAAATTATCCGAGGAACACCTTGAACTCCTTCTTTATGGAAATGGAAAAGAGTACCAAGTCCCCGGCACAAACAGATTCGGAAAAGAAACGGTCATCAATGAAAAATTTGATGGCGTCATTGCCGAACTCGAACGTCGATTCAAGCAAACCGAAGGCCCCGCCAGCGGTGAAATAAACAAATATCTCAAAGAAGAAATCTGTACGAGCTGTAAAGGAAAAAAACTAAAACCGGAAGTTCTCGCTATTACGGTACTCAAAAAAAATATCGCGGAAGTTTCAGAACTGGCGATCGGTGCAATGCTTGGATTTTTAAAAAACGATCTCGCCAAAGAAATTAATGCCTACGAAGCAACCATCGCCAAACCGATCATCAAAGAGATAGAAACACGCCTCCAATTTTTGCAAAACGTGGGCTTGGGATACTTAACAATTTCTCGCCTCGCCAAAACATTATCCGGTGGCGAACTCCAGCGCATCCGCCTTGCTTCTCAAATAGGCACTGGATTAACAGGCGTTTTATACGTACTCGATGAACCATCAATTGGTTTGCACCCCAAAGACGTTACTGCCTTAATCAACACGCTCCAAAATCTCAAAAATCTAGGAAACAGCCTGATTGTTGTTGAGCACGACGAAGAAACAATGGAAGCAGCGGATTACGTCGTGGAATTAGGCCCCGAAGCAGGAAAACACGGTGGTCGCATCACGTTCACCGGCACAATGACAGCGATGAAAAAGTCCGCCAACTCCATCACGGGAAAATTTTTATCGGGAAAAAGAAAAATTCCAGGCAATCCTCACACCTTAGTAACCAATCGTGGAGTAATCCAATTAACCGGCGCCAAGGAAAACAACTTAAAAAATGTTGATATAGAAATTCCACTCGGTAATCTTGTTGGTATTACCGGCGTATCTGGTTCCGGAAAAAGCACCTTGATCGGCGACACGCTCTACCCCGCGCTCTACTATCACGTCAACGAAACCCTTCCAGAATCTATTGGCGAATACAAAGAGTTAAAAGGCTATTCCGGTATTGATCGTGTATTTCTAGTAGATCAATCACCTATCGGTCGCACCCCACGTTCCAATCCCGCCACGTATGTAGGATTTTTTGACGCAATTCGAGACATTTTTGCCAACACCGCCGAAAGTAAGGCGCGCGGATTCAACAAAGGACGTTTTTCATTCAACTTAAAAGGCGGTCGATGTGAAAAATGCCAAGGTGGTGGCCTTGTAACCATCGAGATGCAATTTTTGCCTGATGTCTACATCACCTGCGACGTCTGTGAAGGTCGTCGCTACAACAAAGAAACACTGGAGATTTTGTATAAAGGAAAAGCAATCGACGAGGTATTAAAAATGACCGTTGAAGAAGCTGCTTCGTTTTTCAAAAATCATGCCGACATCCACACCAAGCTTGTCACACTGCAAAGTGTTGGTTTGGGATACATTGAGCTGGGTCAATCCGCGACCACATTTTCAGGTGGTGAAGCCCAGCGCATTAAACTCGCCGACGAACTGTCCCGTCGCAATTCAGGCAAAACTGTCTACATTCTTGATGAACCAACGACGGGTCTTCATTTCGCCGACATAGAGAAACTACTCCTTGCACTCTATCGACTGGTAGAACGAGGAAACACAGTGATCGTGATCGAGCACAATCTTGATGTCATTAAAAACTGCGGATACATCGTAGATTTGGGTCCCGAAGGCGGTGAAGCAGGTGGACAAATTGTATATCAAGGTCCAATGGCAGGATTATTAAAAGTATCAAACTCATACACCGGCAAATACCTCAAAAAGCACTTGAAGATGTAGTTGATGAATCCCTAGACATTGACAAAAGACACAAAGTTTTAAATAGTAGCCAATAGCACGTTCAAACACCAACAAAAGGAGGCGCGTATCGTGAAAAAGAAAGTCTTAATCTTTGTAGATGATCCAGGAATTGGACAAATGTACGAAACAGCGAATATTATGTTCGACAAAAAAGAAAATGTCGAAATAATAGCAAAATCCCACAGAGAACAAGTTGTAGAATGTTTTTGTGAAGCAGCTCCTGACGTCGTTATGATTTTCGATTTTGAACCAGAAGCATGCCATTGCCAAGAAAACCAAGGCAAGAAAACATACGAACTACTGGAAGAACGATGTCGCGCATGTCAATGCGCAATAGTTTTAACAAGCATTCACCCCACAAGCGATTTTCAAGAAAAAGAAATACCGGAAAAAACCATATATCTTACCATGCCCATGAAAATGGAAAAATGGAAACAGGAAATAATGCGACTAATCATCGATTAATAAATCCTGCGTTCCGCAAAGCCGATTGAGATCACCTCTCACCGGCTTTTTATTTTTTCCAATTCTTACTTCATTCTTCTCCCCTTCTTGTCATTCCCGCGCAGGCGGGAATCTATTTTTATGTCTTCATGCCTAATTCGCAATCCTATAATTCATAATCCAACAACAGTTTCTCCGCCCCGCCGATGGCGGGACATAAGATTTTGTAGTTCACATACGTTCACACAAACTCTAATGTGCGCGCTAAGGGCATGGCCGCCCCGCTCCGCCAACTGGCGGAAGCGGGGCTATGCATTTCCTTTGTAATAGTTACCGCGGGTAACTTATTAAATATGTGGTCAGATTCGAGTATTCGTAAAAAACGAATATCGAATACAATCTTGAGCGGTGTATAAATATCTTCACCCCTCCGTTTTGGAGGGGTGAAGAATTTGTGCGCGCTAAGGGATTCGAACCCCTGACCTTCTCGGTGTAAACGAGACGCTCTAACCAACTGAGCTAAGCGCGCATATGCCTTATTTTTGTACGAAACTGTATATTTTGCGATACACGCTACACGATATACGAGTTGTGACTCTTATCATTGCGAAAAATGCCAAGAAAAGCAATACTAATTGTCTAAGCATATGACTACTCAAAATCACAAATCACAAACAAAACGAGTCCGCATCGTCGCCACTCTCGGACTTGCTTCATATGAAAAATCAACGATAAAAAAACTGGCTCAAGAAGGTGCGAACGTCTTTCGCATCAATATGTCGCACGCAAAAGAACCAGATGTAAAAAAAATCATAGAAGTCATTCGTGATATTGAAAAAGAACTAAAAACCCCACTCGCCATCATGGGCGATCTCCAAGGACCAAAAATCCGCCTCGGCGAAGTCGAAGCAGGCACGGTATTAAAAGACGGCGAAACAGTCACCATCACCAAAAAACCGATTACCGGAAACGCAAATCATATTTCAGTCAGTTTCCCTGAACTTCTCGATTCATTGAAAGTGGGCGCGCAGGTCTACATGGGAGACAGTGAAGCAAAATTGGAAGTCACAAAAACAACATCGTCAGGAATTGAAGCACAAGTGGTTGCCGGTGGCCCCATTAGATCGCGCATGGGCTTTGCCGCACAAGGTATCGCGCTCCCTGCGTTTGTATTCACCGAAAAAGACAAAGCCGATCTTAAAATTCTCATTAAAAACAACGCGGATGCGGTCGCTATTTCATTTATTCAAAATCACGCGGATATTGAATACGTAAAATCACTCCTTCCAAAGAAAAATGCGCCACTCGTTGTTGCAAAGATAGAAACAGAAAAGGCAGTTGAAGATATTACGCAAATTATAAAAGTATCGGACGCGGTCATGGTTGCTCGAGGAGACTTAGGTCTTTCCATCCCCCTTCCCCAACTCCCCCACGTACAAAAACTCATCATCGCCGAAAGTCGCACCGCTTCCGTGCCAGTAATTACTGCGACGCAGATGCTCGAATCGATGACAAAAAATATCATGCCCACGCGCGCCGAAGTCACCGACGTGGCGAATGCAATTTTTGACGGCACAGACGCCGTGATGCTTTCAGGAGAAACCGCATCAGGAAAATACCCCGTTGAAACCGTTCGAGTGATGACGGAAATAGCCCACGCATCACAAGAGCATACTGACACCCATGAATGCCCGATAACAGACAAAGTGGAAGATGCGGTCGCCTACGAAGCCGTAGCGCTAGCCGATTGCGTCAACGCCAAGCTCATCATTGCCTTCACCGCCTCTGGCGCCACCGCTCGTCGTATTGCCTCCCACCGACCAATGCAAGAAGTCATAGCCGCCTCATTTAACCCACAAACGCTTCGTAAACTCTGCTTCACATGGGGAGTATCAGCACTCGTAAACACCCCATTAAAAAATCTAGACGATCTCGTTGCGCAAGCACGCACAATCGCGAAATCACAAAAAGCGGTACGACTTGAAAAAGGAGATGCGTATGTTATTGCCGCTGGCATCCCATTTGGAGGAAACGCCGACACCAATTTAGTGTTGGTGCAGAAAATATAACCCTCCGCTCCAACTGATTTAAGAACTCTGTGTGGTTTGGGTATCTGTCACAACACCAGTCTCACGACCTCGCTCAATATTCTTTTGGGTAGTTTCATCAACAAGCTCGCTCGTATCAATTCCCTTCTTTTCTTGTATTTTAAACCATACATCCTCACCAACCTCGACACCAACACCCGTAAGGTAGTCATGTGAACCACCCTGCGCATCTTCAAAACCACTAACATCAAAACTCCACATAATAGAAAGACTGCGGGGAGGCGCCTCTCCGTCTAAAAATCCATGTTCTTGAGCATGGTTCCACAACGCTAATTCAATTTTTGCAGGAACCAGTTTGCGTGCTTGATCCCAATTGACCCATGCAGGGCCATCTAATTTTTCCATGTAAGAAACAACGGCACCCTTACATTCATCAACCCAATCCGCAACATACGCCTCGCGAAGCTCCTTAAGATGCTGTTCGAATTGTTGTTCGAGTTCTTTTGCATCTTTCGGTGGAGGAAGAAATTCTCGCTCAGAAGCAAACGCCTCTTCAACAGTTCGAGGATTGAAACGTTCACCATTGATTGGCACACCGAGATACTCTAACTCGAGCCTGCGCAATTCAGCTTCCTTTTTTGCGATATCGCCATTTTTATCAGCAAAACGCTTCTCCTCCGCGCTTTCAAAAACACCAGCATCAGATCCTGCAATACCCAAGTCAGAACGCAAAGATGCAAGTGAATTTCGATGAGATTTAAGATTCTCCGCAAGCGCGTCTCGTTCATTTTTATCAAGAAGAAAAGATTTTTCTTGCTTCATAAGATCGTCAAAACCACCATCTTCCTGCTTTGAAGACTCAACCTCTTTCGCCACCTCTTTTATTTCTTTTTGTGCCCCTTCAATACGCCCTTGAGAATCCGCGCTTAACTCACTCGTTGAAACGTCGCTTTTTTCATTTGAAAGATTACCTTTTTCAATACTCATAAAAACAGTATATCAGCATTAAAGATGCCATCAATGCTTCTCAATGTCGGGGTGCAGGGAATTGAACCCTGTCTACCTGCTCCCAAAGCAGGCGTACTACCGGTATACGACACCCCGCCTTCGTCTCGCTGAAGCTCGACTTCGGCGTGGTAAAACCCGTTAAGGCGAGCGGAAGCGGATTTCTTCGTTGCAGTCTTTAATCTATGGTATTTTTAGAATACAATCAACCTGTGGTAGGTGCGGACAAAAAAGGCACCCTATAAAAGCCCTTGTAGTTCAACGGATAGAACGACTCCCTTCTAAGGAGTAAATCGAGGTTCGATTCCTCGCGAGGGCACAATCCAACAGAAATAAATCAACGGTACCAATGGAATTTATCCGCGACAAAGAAAAAGAAACAGCCGAACAATACATTGATGAAGCAAAAAAACTCGCGCATCAAGCAACATGTCAACGCGCAAAATGTGGTGCTCTCATTGTAAAGGATGACAAAATAATCGGAAGAGGGTTTAACTCCCCTGCCGGAAATGACGAAAAAGAACGAAGGTGCGACATCAAGAAAAACAGTTATGACGAAAAAGTCACCGATAAAACCTGTTGCGTGCACGCCGAACAGCGGGCAGTTATGGATGCGCTCCGTCATCACCCCAATCAGATAAAAGGATCAAAACTCTACTTCGCTCGCTTTTATCCAGATGGCGAACAGCGAGTGATGGGCGAAAAAATACAATTATACTGCACCATATGCACAAAAATGATGTACGACGTTGGTATTGCAAAATTTATCCTCCCTCACCAAAACGGCATCTGCACCTACCCAATGAGTGAATATCTGGATCGCTCATTCGAATATGGCCAAACCAAAAACGAATAATCACAAAAACACAGCTGAAAATAACTCAAAAATTCTGATATACTAAGAAAAAAGAGTATGAATATCGTTATCATTGGTGCTGGAGAATTAGGTCAGGCAATCGCCACCCTTCTTTCAAAAAAAGACGTCCACATCACCCTCTGGGATGCTGACGCTTCTAAAGTAGCCAATCAAAAATCATTGGCCGAAATACTGCCAATCGCCAACGCAGTCTTTTTCTGTATCCCCTCATGGGTCATAGAAAAAGCAATCGAGGAGGTAACACCATATCTTCCAAAACAGTGCATCCTCGTCTCGTTTGCCAAAGGCATTGAAGGGAAAACTGGAAAAACCATGCCGGAGTTGTTTGCCGAAAAGTTTCCCGATCATGAATACGCGATAATAAGCGGACCAATGCTCGCCGAAGAAATATCGGAAGGGAAATCCGCCATTGGCGTTATCGCGACGACCAACGACACCACCCGCCGCACCCTCCAAAATCTATTTTCCTCACCTCAATTTAAAGCAGAGCTTTCAAACAAACCCTTTGATGTCGCCATAGCAGGCACACTAAAAAATATCTATGCGGTGGCACTCGGTATCGCCGATGGACTCGAATTAAGCGGCAACGAAAAAGGGTGGTTGGTATCCCAAGCAATAAACGAGATGGCACTCATTGGTGAAGTGTTGGCCGTAGACACGCACACGATTTTAACCACTGCGGGAGTTGCAGACCTCATCGCCACGGGATACAGCGAATTTTCACGAAACAGACAAGTCGGAGATGAAATAGTTCGCAACGGGAGCTGTAAATTACCGGGAGAAGGTCTCATGTCGCTTCCCCCACTCCTAAAGCGGATCGACGAAAAAGGAACGCACCTCCCTCTTCTATCTCTCATAAACGCCGTAGGCATTGAATGCAAACCGGCAAAAGAACTCTTTCAATTGTTTTTCAATGGCGAAAAAAACTAACATCCTCGTTCTTGATATTGGCACAACCGGCATTAAAGGATTTGTCTTTAATGAAAAACTTGAACCGCTCGCAAAATCATACTATCGAATAAACAAAACGATCTTGCCGGGGAAAAAAGTAGAGCAAGATCCACAAGAACTGCTAGACACATCAAAAAAAGCGCTGAACAAAGCAGTGGAAATGAGTGGTGTTTCAAAAACAACGCTGGCGTCCCTCGCACTCACCAATCAACGAGAAACAATCATTGTATGGGATAAAAAAACCGGAACCCCTCTCTACCCCGCAATCGTGTGGGAAGATGCGCGCACCACAGCAGAGTGTAAAAAATTAAAAAAATACGAAGAAATAGTACGTCAAAAAACAGGGTGCACCATAGATCCTTATTTTTCTGCAACGAAAATACGATGGATACTGGAAAATGTCACGAATGCACGACAAAAAGCAGAAGCTGGAGAACTCCTCTGTGGTACCGTCGACACATGGATTCTGTGGAATTTCTTGGGGGGCAAAACACACACAACAGACTACACAAACGCCTCTCGCACACTCCTCTATAATATAAAAACAGTACGCTGGGATGATGAGTTATTAAAATTATTTCAAATACCAAAAAATATGCTTCCTGCTGTTCACCCATCAGCCAGCTCGTTTGGCATGACAAAAAAAGAAATGCTGGGAATATCACTTCCCGTACGTGCAGTCTGTGGCGACCAACAAGCAAGTTTGTATGCTGCGGGAACAAAAAAGGGTACCACAAAAATAACCTACGGAACCGGTGCCTTTGTGGCCCAAATTACCGGTCCCGTATTTGGCATTCACGATCGATTTTTTACCACTCTTGCCGCCTCTTCCACCAAACGTCCACTCTATGCCGTTGAAGCAAAAATAAACGACAGCGGAAAAAACGTGCAAAATGCACTCGACAGAAAACAGTCACTCGAAAAAGTAGTTACCAAAATAGCTCGCGAAGTAGCAAACTACACAAACACCCTCCCCCTCGTCCCCAAAGAAATAATTATTGATGGCGGTGTCACGCAATATGAAAAAACAATGGAAATTCAACAAACCGCATCAGGAGTACCAGTAAAAAAACAAAAGATATACGATGGCACTGCATTGGGAGTAGCACGACTCGCGCAAACACAAATCAAAAACTAGAAAATATCACACACACCGGCGGTACACGCTAGTTCTTTTTTTACATCGAGCTCATCTGCCTTCTCATACGTAATAATTTTTGAGTAATCAATGTGCGCCAATCGTCCAGCAAGTTCATTGTATCGCGCCTCATCAATAGCTTCATATGGCGCTAATTGATACACATGATTGTCGCGAGGCAAAAAAGAAAGTCCTCCAACAATATCCCAATTCGCATACACCCAATTTGCGACCCCAATCCACTCATCCTCGCCAACAGAAACAGTAACAGACGGATTATGCTCGGTATAATGCGTTTTGACCAACTTCCAATGCTCCAATTGATCAAGCGCGGAAAGATTATCTTTGTACACCGACCCCTCTGGCGCCTTTACCGGAAATTCAAGCACATAGGTGGTGGCACTATCAGCAGACTGACCAACCTCGGGATGATACGGCACGCCTTGATCCTTCAACATTTTAAACAACGAATCAGTAGCGGATATTCGAATGCGACGAATGTAATACGGACTATGTCTTGGATGCATTCCTGATGAACAATCGACCATCTGAGACAGTGTTCCCGACGGCTTTACGCAGGTAATACACGTTGAAGGATTCACACCAAAACGCTTGGCATATTCAATATTGGTATCAATAGCAACCTGCTTTAATCGCGCCAAGACATCCGGATGCCCAACAAGAGGGCAATCCCACTGTCCCGTTATAGAAACGCCGAGTAATCGCTCTGCCTCACAATGCTCTTTCCATTCTTTTGACAAATAAGGAAAATAGGTGAGACTCGCCTGATATGTCCCCAAGATAGTCGCTAATCGAATTTTGGCCGTCAACGATTCCTCGGTATCATCAGCGCGCGCAACCACTTCGGATAAATTACAAAACTGCTTTGATTGTAAAATAATCTCTCCGCACGGATTGGTGCCAATAGCGCCAACCAAAGAACCCCCTGCGGGATCAAAATATCCAGAATATTTTTTGAGTATCGCAATGCGTCGTTCGGGAAGCGTTGAAGCCAAAGAACCGCGATTAAAAATGCCCCGCTCCCCCGATCCCGACTTCATCAACGCCACCCACTCTTCTAAAAATTCCTCGTTTGTCGGACGCTTTCCATACACCGCGGAATTATTTGAAAGCATTCGTTGCGGTTCATTGATATAAAACTGCCCCTTTTTCGCATCACGAACATCAGCATCATCAAGATCAGACAATGAAATCATCGCGCTTCGACGAACACCCCCCGCAACTACACAATCACCAATCATACAAACAATGTCATGCACATCAATATTGCGCAGACGGCGACCTTGTCTACTCAACATTTTTTCACGGGTAAAAGCGAGGAGTCGTTTTAATGGTTCAGATCCCGATGCTTTACCCCCCATTGTTTTCAACCGAGCACCAGCAGGACGAAGCCCAGAAAAATCAAAACTAATATCTTTTCCACTCGCCCACGTTTTCATTCCCAACGCCAACGCATCCGCCCATCCCTCTTTGCTATCGGGTACACGGTGCATGGGAAGAGTCTCGCCACCTTGAAACGCAATTTGAGGAAATTTTTGTACATTATTACTTTCAACAGAAAATCCCACACCCGTACCACACATAGAGATGTACATAATTTCCGCCAAATCTTGAAATTTCTCAGGTGCAATATAAGAACAGTTATACGCGCACACATTTGTCCGTCGAGCCGCAGGTCCTGCAAATTGCAACAATCGCATCGAAGGCATTGCCTCTTGTTTTAATATTCCCATTCGAATATCAGCGTACTCGGCATCGGTTAATTTTTGCGCCATATAACTTTTCATAAAAGCCATATACCGATCAACAGTTTCAATCCATGTTTCACGTCGCCCTTCGCGATCAATCCAACGGGAATACGTGCGATAATACACAAATTCTCCTAAAGAATTTTTAAAAAACTTTTTACTTTCTTGTGATAGTTTTTTTACCTTGGCAGGCACGCGCACTCCATCCGCTCGAAGTTGTGCTCGCTGTTTTCGATATAAAATATAGGATTTTGCCGTTTTCACGTACTCGCTTAAAATTAATTCTTTCTCAACAGTATCCTGAATTCCTTCAACGGTTGGAATAAAATTTTTATATTTTTTTTGAATACGGACCGCATCCGCATACACCTTATTGGCCACAATTTCCGCCTCATGCAAAGATCCTTCGCCACTTGCGATCATCGCCTTTCCAATAGCAGTCGTTATTTTTGATAATACAAACGGAACAATCGTTCCGTCTCGTTTTTGGATAGAAGAAACGAGAGCAGTCTGAGCAAGTGGTTGTTTTGTTGTAGTGTGAGACATAAAAAATAAATGAAAATGATTATAATTCCGACCCAACCGCCTGACCAATCTGTTCATACCCGTCTTTTTTTAACAACTCAACCAATCCTTTGTTAATTCGCTTCACCACGCTCGGCCCCCCGTAGATAAGTCCGGTAATGATTTGCACCAAGGATGCGCCAGCTTTAATTTTTTCATATGCATCTTCGGCGGTAAAAATCCCTCCCAACCCGATAATCACGTATCTTCCCCCACTGGCACGATAAATATGTCGAATAAGGGCGGTGGACAAATCTCGAATCGGTACGCCAGAAATTCCACCCTGTGGCAACGAATCCAAAAGAGAAGGTGGGGAAACGAGATGTAGTTGATCACGTTTTTTTGAAAGATTACCAACCACAAATCCATTCACAAACGGATACTTTCCAACAACCGCTAAAATAGCATCGACTTCTTGAGTGCTTAAATGACTCGATATCTTCAGCAACAAAGGACAATGTTTTTTTTCCCGACCAATAGCTTCTAAAAGAACATCAAGCAAACGTGGGTCTTGAAACAAGCACCCATCTTGCGCGTTTGGACAAGAAACATTAAGCGTCACATACGAAAAATAGCGCGAAAGCATTGTATATGTGGCCACGTAATCAGCAATCGATTTTTCTCCTACAATATCCGCCCTATTCGTTTTCGCGATATTGATTCCCACAGGAATACCAAATGTGGCATTTTTCACCTTCTCCGCAACCGCCTCAGCGCCAATACTTTTGAGTCCATAATAGACAATCAGCGATAAATCCGCCGGAAGTCGCACCAACCGACGACCAACATTCCCTCCGTACGGATATCGAGTAACTGCCCCGACTTCCATAAAACCAAATCCGACCGCTGGCATAATACGTGTTAACCGAACATCCTTATCAAAACCAGCCGCTAACCCAACGGGATTTTCGAACTCAATGCCAAGCACGGTGGTACAAAGTGACGGATGGCGGTACTGGCAAAACAATCCAACAATCCAACGCGTCAGAAAAAATCGACCTAAAAACTCACCAAACCACACAAAAAAGTCATGAACAAACTCTGGAGGAAACAAGAAAAGAATTGGCTTGATGATACGTGTGTACATAACAGAAAAAATGAAATAGTGGTCTTTTAATTTTTAAATAAAACATCACACAAACACATCAAAACAAAAAGAAGAAAAGAAAAAGTGAGTAAAAACCCTTATATAACAATGGTTTTAAAGGATTCAAAGCGACGACGTCTTGGTCGTCATTTCGCAAAATTCATGCTACACTACCCGTGAAAATTATATGCACATCCGAACAGTTATCACTCGGCTTGGATACTCCCCCCACGAAACAAGCGCCTACCTTGCGGCGCTTGAACTCGGGGGCAGTAGTATCACCGAAATAGCCGCGAAAGCACACCTCCCACGCACAACCGCCAACGCCATCATTCGAAGTTTGCAAAAAAAAGGACTAATAAACGCATATCTAAAAAAAAGAAGGAAAATATGGGTAGCAGAAAATCCGGAAAAATTACTCATAACCCTGAAAGAAAGTGAAACTGCGCTGAAAATGGTGCTCCCCGAACTCCAATCGCTCCGCCACGACACCGGAGTAAAACCAACAGTACGAACATACACCGGAGCCGACGAAATAAAACAAATTTTAAATGACATCATAGAGTCAAAGCATCATATTTCGGCACTCCTGCCTTGGGATGAGTGGATTGCTCTTTTGGGAAAAAATTATCTGGATGATTTCACAGAAAATAGACACCGCCATTATCTTCGAATGCGCCTCCTAACTCCAAAATCAAAAATAACAATGGGGCTAAAACAAAAAGACAGCCAAGAAATGCGGGTTACTCAATTTCTTCCCGAATCACTCGCCATAACCAATGCTAATTTCATCTACGCCAATAAAGTTGCTATTATCTCACTCAACAAAACACGGCCAGTAGGAATTCTAATAGAAGACGAAGGCATTCATCACACTATGGAAGTTTTTTTTGAAAATATGTGGAATCAAAACACATCCGATCGAGATCATAAATAAGGCTAGATAATTCGGCGAGTCACAATAACCGCGGCAAGGGAAGTATTCATCACAGTCAGTGCCGCCGGATACAGCCACGTCACCGGCTGAAAAGACTGTAACGCAAATAAAGCTAACCCAAACTTACACGCATTGAGGAAATAAGTAACAGCAGTTTCTTCACTAGGAGCATAAAATGCTTTTTGAAAGGTGGGAATAAATCCTATGGCGCCGATAGCAATTGCAATCTCAACTGTCCAAAGAGGATTATTGGTGAAATACCAAAACAAAAGGGCTACCCCCGCACCACACAAACTAAGCTTATCAACAAAGGTAGCGGTCGTGGTAAATCGGAAATATCCAATAAGTGCGATAGAAAAACATGCAATCGCAGTAAAAGCAGTTGCCCACGTTCCGGGACCACCATTCCGAGAAACCTGCGCAAAAAAAGTAATAGAGGCGAGCACTCCCCAAATAAACCATGAAAAAGAATCGGGTTTTGTTCTTCCTCGATACATAGCAAGAAAATAGAAGGAGTAGCTGATAACACCAATAATAATAGTGGCGAAACCAAATAAAAACGTTCGATCAAGCATGCTCTCATTCTACCTAATTATCTGATATAGTCTAAGCAATGGAATTACTGTCTCAATCAACACTTATAGAATTATTAAAAGCTGCCGGTTATCTCGGCATGTTTGCGATTATATTTATCGAATCAGGACTTCTCATTGGGGTGTTTTTACCCGGAGACAGCCTCCTCTTTACCGCCGGCTTTCTCGCCTCACAAGGATATCTCAGCATTGATTTCCTAGTAATAACCATCGTTATTGCCGCGATCACTGGAGACAACTTTGGATTTTGGCTCGGAAAAACATTCGGGGCAAGAGTATTTTCAAAAGAAAAATCATTGTTTTTTAACAAAAAATACATTGAGGAAGCGGAGGTGTTTTACAAAAAGCATGGGAAAAAAACAGTGATACTTGCTCGATTCGTTCCGGTAGTTCGCTCAATAGCTCCAGTGCTTGCCGGAGTCAGTAAAATGCCCTACAAACTCTACCTCACCTTTTCGATTGCGGGAGCACTCCTCTGGGGAGCGGGACTTACGCTATTGGGATACTTCCTCGGGAACACAATCCCCAATATCGATAGCTATATTTTGCCAATAGTATTGGCAATTGTGGCTTTTTCTCTCATTCCATCGGCAGTAACTATTGTTCGTCAAAAGAAACTCATAGAACGATTTATTACCGGAGAAACAGCGCTCATTAAACGCTATCCAAAAGTACGAAAAACAATAGGAATTGTACTTATTGTCTACGGTATATTTGCACTCTTTACTCCATTTACCCCCGGCGCATGGCTCATTTTTATCGGATGCGAACTCGTAGGACTCAACATTGTATTTCTTGAAAAAATAAAAAATAAATTTAGAAAAAAAACATAAGAAAATATGGTATAATAAATGTATTAAAAGGTCGCTAAAAAGGTCTATCCTTTTCTATGAACCCAAAACAATTTTTGACTATCGGCGGTATCGTATTGGTGTTGGTGGCGGTCCTTGGCTTCCTCGGCATCATTGGACCAACCGCAAACCAAAGCATCTTTGGCCCAAACTGGTGGTTTGACAACTATGAGAACTGGGCACACTTAGTGCTCGGTGTTGTAGCACTCATCGCCAGCTTTGTATTGAATAGCATGCTCCAAAAATACCTCACGATTATCGTAGGTATCGTTGGCATTTTCTTTGCGATATACAGTGGCTTTGTAAGCACCGACTTTCTTGGTGCTGGCTTAGAAAATCCAGCAGACACCGTCCTTCACTTAGTGGTCGGCGTGTGGGCATTGTGGGCAGGCATGCGCAAATCATCGATGATGATGTAGAGCGCGCATCTCACAAAAAAGAAGAAACCGTCCCGCGAGAGCGGGACGGTTTTGGTTTTGTAAATCACGAAACAAGAAACGGATCGAACAAATTTCGCTTCTTGTAGATAAACTCATCGAAAAGAATAAGAATAATTGTATAATCGGCAATAGAAGAAGTGTTCGAAAAATTATCAAAATATTTATTAAACAATTCCCCTTCAGCGCGATCAAAGAAATCACCAATTACATCCAAAAGCACAGTGTACTGCTCAGGCGTAAGAACATCTTCTTTGGCTAATCGCGCGACAAAGAAAGTCACGCCGTCAACCCAAAAATGAAGGAGCCAAAAAGCACGGCTCGAAGATGAAACGTGACGAAAATGAGTTCGCAAATAATCCGAACCCGAAAGAAGTGTTTGGCGTAACCGCATGCGAAGGCGTGCGGGAGACTCAACAGGAACGCATATGTCCACAGGGGTATACATAGCTTGTGTCATAAAAACCTCTTTTCTGTTGGTGTCAGTGAAAGAATCAAGAAACTGAAAAAACTGTACTACAAAAAATAGAAGATGGCAAAGGAATCACCCTATAAATAAACGGTTATAGGCTTTCAATCAAAAATTGTTTGCATTTACTCTCTTGTAAGTACAAATTTGAATTCCTTGTGTTATTCCCGCGCCGCGCCCTTCCGCTTGTCCCTCCGTAGTTTTTAACGAAGGAGGATAGCTTTACGCGAAGAAGGGAGGGCGGGAGCAACAGAAAAGGGTAGATATTTGGAAGTTAATCGTTTGCCGTACAGCATTATTCAAATCGTTGTTCTCAATACCAATCTTTTTCATGCAATTTTAGGCCATATTGATGGAATATGGAAATTTGTGTAGTATATTCGAGGATATTTGCCGCGGTAGCTCAGTGGTAGAGCGCAGCCCTGAAGAGGCTGGCGTCGGGGGTTCAATTCCCTCCCGCGGCACAGTACAGAAAATAAAAACTCCCACGTCTAATGTGGGGGTTTTTATAAGCAAGAAAGATTGATCTAAACCTACAAAATCGCCACTGCCGCCAATCGATCGCCCGCCTCAACATTCATCAGTCGCA
>CAZELH010000015.1:0-17114 GCA_964513095.1 uncultured Candidatus Saccharibacteria bacterium | reverse complement strand
GGATCAGGCGGGCAGTCCTACGGCCCAGTTCTTACCCCAACCCAAATCACCTTGACGTGCAATCGTCCAAACGGCACGAACTACTCCGCTGCTCAAGCAACCTGTAGTACCACGATTGGCGGTACTGGTACAAACACTGGAAACACGGGCACAACCGGTAACAGCACTAGTAGCAACAGTACTTCAACCGGCACAACTGGTACGGGGAATACAGGAACAGGAAATACCGGCACAGGAAATACGGGAACTGGTACAACCGGTGGAGCTGGATTCAATTGCAATGCAAACTTCTGTACACCTGTTACCACGGGTGCGCAGTATTCTACGCTTTTATCTTGTCGCACTGCGTGTTCTGAGGGAGGCAACGCCGGAACAGGCAATACAGGCACCGGCAACACCGGAACAGGCAATACCGGCACAACAAATACTACAACCACTACTCCATTTGCCTGTACGCCCGCTACTCAAACCATCTCACCAGGTTCCGCCACCTTCACGGCTTCTGGCGCTACTTCATACAGCTGGTTTTCAGCAGGTGCAAATCCAATCTCTGGTTCCGGATCCACTTTCACCGCCAATTATGCAAATACAGGCACATACACTGCCACCGTATTCGGTTCCAATCCATCTGGCATTGCAGCATGCACGGTGAATGTGGTAACGCCGGGTAGCAATGCCGGAACACCGACCTGTTCTGCTACACCAAATCCTGCCATCGTCGGACAGCAAGTGATTTTTCGAGCCAGTGGTGCAACTGGTAGCTACACATGGTCTGCCACAGACGGTGCATCACCAAGTGGCTCAGGCGCACTCTTTACAACCTCATTCACTACCGCTGGTACCAAAACAGTTACTGTGACATCAGGAGGGGTATCGGGAACGTGTAGTGTGGTGGTAGCAACGATTACTCCAATTACCGGAACAGTGACAAATTTCAATTCAGTAGGATTGAAAGTTCTTTCTCCGCAAGCTGGCGCATCATTTCCAATAGATGGGGGAGTGAATCAATTAGATGTTTGGTATCGTGTTGATGACGCCACAAAAACAAAAAGTGGAATTGCCGATTTATTAAAAGATGGCGCTCCTGTTCGTGCGCTTGGGGCATTTCCTGTTGCATGTGGATCGCTCGGTGACCCATCTCTCTGCACCTATCCAGCCAATCTCTTGAACGCTCCAGCAAACGGCGCAGATTTGGTAGTGGGTGATAATTATCGCATTCGAGTTCGGGGAAGTGATGGTGCGATTGGATATTCTGCGCCATTTTCACTTCGTCGCGCCACCGATGCGGTTGCGGTATTCAATGACCAACTCCAAGTGGTATTTCCAAAAGGTGGAGAAAGTTTGACGATGACGAGTAATGCGCAAGGGGGTAATTTTCTTGATGTTGGATGGTCTCCTGCGCGCGCGGGTGTAAAAAAAGTTGAATTAGTAAAAGAGGGAACAGGGGATGTTGTTACATTGGGAGATTCGACGTTAGGAAGTATGCCGGCCGTGTTCTACGGGTATTATCCGTTTAGAATAAACACCCAAATGGCGACCGGAGGATCATATAAAATTCGAGTAACTGACAATTTTAACCGAACAGCAACGAGTCCTGCGCCGTTCACGCTTGTTGCACCGGTGTACGAATCAAAGTTTACGTTTGATCAACCAATATACTCAAAGACGCTTCAAGTTGGCGCATACCCAAATTTCAGAGATTTTTATTTCAAAGTTCCAAAAACAGTATTAAGTCAAAACGATAGTATTATTGATTGGCAAATCGTTGAGTTGAGTGGAAAAAATCCGGTTGATTTCAATACGATACCGGTATCATACCCGAGTTTCGACTATGTGGCCCAACAATGGGTTGGATACATGCGTGTATCGGCAACCATAAACGCGGTACCGGGAAGTTATCGCTTCCAGTTGGTTGCTCGCGTCAGAAACGCAGATGGATCAATACGAACCGTCCCAAGCGATGTCATTGATTTCACGGTAACATCTGGTGCCACATCCGCTGTTACACCAACAAATCAAAATCTTGCCAATGTGCTTGATGCAGCCCGCCTGCTCCTCCAACAACTTCTCGGAAAACTGTAAAAATCTCAGGCACCGCCTTCTCTTCAAAATTTGGGTCAGCAGAATAGGGTTTATTTACGGTGTACCCATCTGATGAATTTTTTCTTTGTCTTAAATGATTGGCGTTTCACGTCACACGTTACACGCTTTACGATTCTTCCTGCTATAATACAGCTATGGTTATTTATCTTGGCGCCGATCATCGTGGATTTTCGTTAAAAGAACAATTAAAGCAATTTCTGAAAGAAGAGGGATACGAACTCTACGATGTTGGCAACATAAAACAAGACGATGAAGACGACTATCCAGACTTTGCTTTTGCTGCCGCCTCCAAAGTATCTGCCGCCCCTGACATATCGCGAGCAATCTTAGTGTGTGGTTCTGGTGTTGGGATGTGTGTCGTCGCCAATAAATTAAAAAATATTCGCGCAAGCGTTTGTATTTCTCCCGACCATGTTATTGCTGCTCGTAGCCATGACGCTATAAATACATTATGTTTAGCATCTGATTTTATTGATACTCAAACAGCGCTAGCAATGACAAGAAGTTTTTTAGCAACGCCATTTGATAGACAAGATACTCATGTGCGTCGAGTACAAAAAATATTTTCTATCGAAGAAAATAATAGTCTTACATCAGAAACCAAAGAATAGTAATTATGTAATATGCATCAAATTATTCCTTCTATTAATTGCCATGTGGGAGAAAGTGATTGTGTAATGGAGAAGATCGCAATCGCGAAAAAAATAAACGCTCCGTGCGTTCATCTTGATATTTGCGACGGCGCGTTTACATTTAATAAAACATGGAATAGTCCAAAAGAATGGAAGCGGGTAGCCCAAGACATATCTAGTGAAGTGCATCTTATGGTTGAGTATCCTGAACGAATCGCCGAGCTTTGGTTGCAATCAGGAGTAAAGCGATTAATTATACACGCCGAAGCATTGTTGGAAGCGGGAAGTACGGCTATGCGTGTGTTGGAGGACGGTGACGCGTTGGAATATATAACGCAATTAGCAGAAGCCTATGAAGCCTCCATAATGATCGCGATTAATCCCGAAACTCCAGTAGAGGTGCTTCGATTGTTTGCTCCAAGGGTGCGTGAATTTCAGGTATTGGCTGTAACGCCGGGGCTCCCCGGTCAAAAATTTTTGCCTGTTGTGCTTGAAAAAATAGCACTGGTGCGAGCGCAATACCCAAAAGCACTGATTGAAATTGATGGGGGAATAACGCCGGAGCATGGCGCGTGCGCAATTGCTGCAGGGGCGAATAATGTGGTATCGGCATCATATATTTTTAGCGATAATAACCCACAAGAAGCATATGATCGATTGCAAAAGTGCGATACGGCTGTGAATAAACAGGTGAAAAAAACAGCTTCCGCGCGAACTCATTCCAGAGTATCATTAAAGAAATAGCCGAAAGTATTTTTGTGACATGTTTTTGTTTTGGGTCACCTACGTTTTTGGTTTTATGACTTACTATGGATCCTCTCTACGATGACAAATTAAAATTTTTAGAAAGTATGGCAAATCGATTGCGTCAAGATATTATTGAGACGCTTGTCATTGCCGGTTCAGGTCATACTGCGGGCCCCTTAGGGATGGCAGATATTTTTACGGCGCTCTATTTTCATATTCTACGCCATAATCCTAAAAAACCGAACTGGGCAGATCGCGACAGACTAATACTTTCTAATGGGCATATTTGCCCTATTCTATACGCTACCCTTGCTCGCGCTGAATATTTTCCGCTCGAAGAATTAAAAACGTTGCGAAAAATCAATTCACGACTTCAAGGTCATCCACACAGAGGATCTGCGCCTGGTCTTGAAACAACATCAGGTCCATTGGGTTCTGGGTTGTCGCAGGCTGCCGGTATGGCGCTTGCAGCACGGCTTGATCATAAAAAATATCGTATATACACAGTACTGTCCGACGGCGAACAGCAAGAAGGAAATATTTGGGAAGCAGTGATGTTTTGTGCGCGACATAAATTATCAAACGTCACAGCGATTATGGATAGAAACAATATTCAAATCGACGGTAATACAGAAGAGGTGATGCCGCTGGAACCTCTCGTGGCAAAGTATCAAGATTTTGGTTGGCATGTTATTGAGATAGATGGTCATAATATGGAGCATATAATCTCTGCCGCCGCGGAAAGCCATGCCATTCATGATCGCCCCACCTTAATTGTTGCTCACACTACACCAGGTAAAGGTGTTGATTTTATGGAAAACGATTACACATGGCACGGTAAACCACCAAAAGCAGATGAGGCGCGTCGCGCATTGAAAATATTGCGTGATGACGCGTTGTTGCAACACTATGAGCCAATAAAACATAAAATTCGCTATACATCTCATGCCTAACGCCGCTATTCAACTAAATAAAAAAGTATTCGAAGAAGGTGCGGATCAGAAACCAACGAGAGACGGGTTTGGTGATGGGTTGCTTGAGGTTGGTCGTAAAAATAAAAACATTGTCGCGTTATGTGCGGATTTAACCGAATCGACGCGCGTGGAATCTTTCGCCAAACATTTCCCTGATCGATTTTTTGAGGTAGGTGTTGCTGAACAAAATATGGCAGCAGTTGCGGCGGGGTTGGGAGTGTCTGGCAAAATTCCATTCATTGCGTCTTATGCTACATTTTCACCGGGGCGAAACTGGGAACAGATTCGCACCACAATTTCATACAATAACGCAAACGTGAAAATCGCGGGTCATCACGCCGGAATTTCTGTAGGCCCAGACGGAGCCACCCATCAAGCAATAGAAGACATTGCCACGATGCGAGTGATGGCAAATATGACAGTGATCGTGCCGGTAGACGTCCATCAAGCGCGTCTCGCGACCATCGCTGCCGCCACTATCTGGGGACCAGTGTATCTGCGATTCGGACGGGAAAAATCTCCTATTATTACCACCGCAACAACGTCATTTATCCCAGGGAAAGCTCAGGTGCTATGGGAAACTTCTGCTCCCAAAGTATTAATTGTTGGGTGTGGTCCGCTTCTACACAATGCCTTGCGGGCTGCTCGTGAATTGCAAAAAGAAAAAATTGGATCGGTGGTTATAAACATGCACACCGTAAAACCACTTGATGAAAAGACGCTTGTTGCATATGCAAAGCGAATCGGATGTGTGGTGACGGTAGAAGAGCATCAAATCGCAGGAGGCTTAGGAGGAGCCGTGGCAGAATGTCTTTCAAAAAATTTCCCTATTCCGCAAGAATACATTGGTATGCAGGGAGTATTTGGTGAATCAGGCGCCCCCGCCGACCTCATTAAAAAGTATAAAATGGATGTTTCAGATATTATCAGTGCCGCCAAACGAGCTATAAAACGAAGCTAGGGTGCAAGCTTTTACTTGAGGACTCGCTATATTGACAAATTTATTTTTTTGTACTACCGTCTATTTGTTCTTTAACAACCCGACCGTTTTCCTAAGTAGGAGCAAAAGTGGCCGGAAACGTACTTTGGGGATTCCAAAGTGTGTATATGTTGGTAATGAGAGGTTTTTATGGTGTACAGATCGAATTTTGGTCGAGAAACAAATTTACTTTCTGAGTTTTGCAAGACATTGCGTTCTGCAAATATTGGAAAAGAATTGGTCGCAGCATTGACTCATGATCGAGATTTTCTGGATTTTGTGAATCTTCATAGAAGCAGAAATCTGCACAAAGCAGTCATTTCTTGCCGAGAAGCTACAGAGATACTTGGTCAAGAAAACGTTTTAGGTCTTGAGGATGCTCAAAGATTGTATGGTATCAAGAAGACCGAGTGGGGTAATGAGATTTTTAAAAAGGTCTTGTATACTCACGAAACACTTGAGCAATGCAAAGACGATTATGTGCTGGTTCCTATCATGCGGATCACCATTGCTGATATCATGAAAAAATTTCCTCACTTGTTTAGAAAAATGAAACAACCTAAGTGGGATAATAGCCTTCCCATGCATAAAGAAAAATGCGTTTCCCATGAAACTGTCGATCCGGGGTGGTACCTGATTCGCAAGGAAGCTGTTCCGGGAACATTATTTTTTTCAACGGATGAAGAAAAAATTAAAAAGGAATACGAAGACAGAGATGTCTATTGTAAACCGCCATACAATTTTGATCGGATGTGTGACTTTCTGTATAAAGGAAATGACACTGTTCCAATGCTTTGTCAGATGGTCTATGCATCTATCCTGCGATATTTGGTCACAGGTCAATTCTCCTTCACGAACCATATGGTGGTTTGCCGGAGCACTTATTGCGATACTGAATATCCAGGTCTTGGTTTTTTTGATGGTGTCACACACACCATGTCTCTTTACAAGCCAAAGATTAGTCATAGATCCTTTGAACAAGGATTAGCTGGCGTTCGTAGGTTTGATTTTGATTCAGACCGCAGTGTTGCAGAGCGTGATTGCAACGAAGAAGAGTAATGCGATTCTTTAGAATTCGCAAGCGCTGAGATAAAAAAGTAAAGCCTTGAGTATATAATTATTTTGCATAAACAAAATGCAAGAGTGATTATATGCTCAGGGTTTTTTATTTACTTGGTAATTTTATGGTTGACATAGTTAATATATTATTTTAATAGACGATCTATTTTTGTATACCAGCCTTGATATGCGGTATACTTTTCGATATGTACGACGTTATAACTATAGGCACTGCCACTCGCGACACCTTTTTAAAGAGTAAAGCATTTAAAGTAATTAAAGATTCCGAGCATTTAAAAAAGCTGGATTTTCCAACAGGAGAGGCTCAGTGCTTCGCGCTGGGTTCAAAGATAGAGGTTGACGATTGGATAGTAACAGGAGGTGGTGGTGCCGCCAACGCAGCCGTAACCTGTGCACGCCAAGGATTACGCACCGCTTGTATTGCTGTGGTGGGGGCAGATGAATCGGGGGAAATTATTTTCAACGAATTAAAAAAAGAAGGAATTGCGCCATGGCTCATTGAAGATAATAAAAAAAATACCGCGTCATCAGTTATTTTATTAAATGAAGGAGGAGAGCGGACTATTTTAAACTATCGCGGCGCATCCGAGGATTTGAAAAAAAACGATATTCCGTTCGGAAAGTTAAAAACAAAATGGCTGTATGTCGTTCCGGGGAGGATTCCGTTGCCGGTAATTACGACAATTGTTGCTCATGCAAAAAAAGAAGGAGCGCGCATTGCGATAAACCTCTCGAAATTTTATATAGAAAAAGGTGTATCGGCACTCGCGTCACTACTAAAGCAGTGTGATGTCGTAATTGTAAATCGTGAGGAGGCGGCGGCATTAACGGGGCGCGATTTTGAAGATCAAAAGGCAATATTTACGGCATTCGATGAACTGGTGCAAGGATTAGCAGTGGTAACTGATGGAGGAAATGGAGTAAAAGTAAGTGATGGTAAAACAATATGGGCGAGCCCCGTATTTCCAGAAAAAAAATTAATAGATAGAACAGGAGCAGGGGATGCGTTTGGGAGCGGATTTATATCGGTGCTCGCGCACGCTAAAAAAGCAATACAGGAAAACGTCATTGCGCGGGCAATTCGAATAGGCTCGGCCAATGCGACATCGGTGGTGGAAAGTGTGGGTGCGCAAGGCGGTATTTTGACCGAAAAGAATACAAAAAATTCTCGATGGGCGCAGTTAAAAGTAACTGCCCATTCAATTCAATAAATCTATGAATACAGAAGTAAGTGCAGCAGATAGAATCGCGCGGGTATTGCAAGTAGATAAGCACATTTTATTGAAAGTGCACGATCGCCTTAAAGCAGTAACGGGAAAGGAAAAGGTCATGGAAAGCATCATGGCTGAAAATGATAGAGAGGTAGGAAATCGATTGGGAATGCTCGACATATCCGATGATCCAACTGCTCGCGAAGTATACGATGCGCTTATAGAGCGTATTGCCCATGACGACAGTCAATTGTGTGGGTGGTTGGGGTGTCCATCAAGTTTGCGAACCGATGATTGGCAACGAGTATTAGATAGGGCTCAAGAAGTAGCAGGTGCTCCACAGGGATTTTTCTTGAAAAAAGAAAAAGCAGTTCAGTTGCTTGAAAATATCCCCCCACAAAACGTCTTAAAGGTTTTAGGATACGAAACGGTCGCACAAATGCTCTCGAAGGAAGATTTGTTTGAAGTTTTTTCGGCATTGCGATTTATTGAAGGGTCACAGTGGCTTAATGATGTATTTTTTAAGCAGTATGAAAAACTAACGCCTGATGATTTTGAGCATCGTGCAGTAACCACGCGCGCACTTCCTGCTCGCTGGCTAGCCTTGGCTGAAAATTTTACTAAGAAAAAACATCACAACATCAGTCATCTGAAAGAATTGGGGGTTATTTTCACTCTTCCGCTCTCGCTCGATGTAAAGGGCGAAGTTATTCGCAACTTTAGTCTCTTGCTTCACTACTTCAATGAGATTCCATTTTATTCAAGTTTATTTGAGCGATTTGCTAAGGAACCAGAAACATTCGCAAAAAAAATCATCTCATTGTTGTCTGGTCAGGTGATTGAAAATCCGCTCACTGTTCAAAATGAAAAATCACAATGGTTGATAGTTCAGCGATATCTTTCAAAAGATGACGAGAATGATTGGCGATTATTTGTGCCACATTTAAACCCAGAAGCCTTGCACTGGGACAGAGCAGAGCGAATACTCACGAAAGCGACAGCTACCACGCAAATTCCGGTAAACCTTTCATTTTGGAAAGATATGAACTGGGTCGGCGATTTTTTCAAAACAGACACCGGTGTACCGATACTGGTTAGTTTTAACTTAATAGATACCGCAATGTCATTGGTAAAGCGAAAGGATTTATTAAAATACCTATATCATCATCAAGAGTCGTTATGGAATAAGATATACGCCAGCTATTTCAGCGAAGAGGAGATGGAGCAGGTAATGAAAGATCACATCATTGATGGCTGGTTTGAGGTGTAGTAGGGAGTGTATACTATACTCATCATGCAAAATCTACGAAGCGTTTTAGAAGATGCCAAAAAAAATAAAGTAGCGGTTGGACATTTTAATATTTCCGATCTTGCAACTGCGCATGCCATTGCGGACGTTGCGCGTGAAATGAATGTGCCGGTGATGATTGGGGTGTCAGAAGGTGAGCGGGAGTTTGTGGGAGTAAAAATGGCGGCAGCGATCGTACGTGAAATATACGCAGAAACCGGAATGCCAATCTTTTTAAATGCTGATCATACTCACTCACTGGAAAAAGCGATCGAAGCCGCAAAAGCCGGATATGATGAAATTATTTTTGATGCATCAAAGGAATCATTTGAGAAAAATGTGGAACTCACCCGCGCGGCGGTAGTGGAACTTAAATCCATTAATCCCGACATTATCGTAGAAGGTGAAATCGGATATATTGGATCCGCGTCAGAAATTATTGATAAAACTCCAGATGGCGCAGCCCTTTCAAAAAGCGCGTTTTCAACAGTAGAAGAAGCAGTGCAATTTGTGAAAGAAACGGGGGTGGATGTGTTGGCTCCCGCGGTAGGAAATATGCACGGACTATTAGCTTCCATGGTGAGTGGCGATGTAAAAAAGCATCTAGATATAGATCGCATTAAACAGATTGCTGATGCAACTGGAGTATTTTTGACCCTCCATGGAGGATCTGGAACCGCCAATGCCGATTTTGTGGAGGCGGCTCATGCTGGAATGACGATCGTTCATGTTAACACCGAAATTCGTTTGGCGTGGCGAAGAGGGGTAGAGGAGGGATTGAAAAAAAGTGATCACGAAGTGGCGCCGTATAAATTATTGGCTCCCGCAGTGGTCAATATGAAAGCGATTATCGAAGATCGATTGAAGCTGTTTAACGCGCGATAAAAAATCCTCGCCTAAAAAATCAGGCGAGGAAAATGTTTTCAAAAAAAAGCGGTGTTTACTGCATCCGATGAGAGCGCGGGCGGTATCCACGGTTATTAAATCGAACTTTTTTCTCTATATTCCCGCTCTTGTTGTGTGTATCGATAATGCGAGAATATGGTGGAGGGGCAGTAAAATATTGGAACGCGACAAACCGATCGCGTTGATAGGTTAACGAAAGTATGGTCGCGATGTCTTCATAGAGAGCCTGACTTCCCATAGCGGAATAACCAAGCATAAGAGATAAAAACATAAAAACTCCTTTGATAATGAATTCGCAGACGCGGATCAGGTGCTACTACTGATTTACTGTATTATAATATAATTGTCAAGCTTGCCAAAACCAGCAAGATTAGCTACACTCGTATCTATTATGGATTTTAAAGCAGAAACAAGACAACTCACCACCCCCGCCAAAGAACTTCTTGCATCGGGGATGATTCCGGCAGAACTGTACGGCAATGGGATTGAAAATCTCCACCTTTCGCTTCCCGCCAAGGAATTTCGTCGCACATTAAAAGCAGCGGGTGAAACAACGATTGTTCAGGTAGAAGTAGGCGGTAAAAAATACCCAGTGTTAATTCACGAAGTAGCAATTGACCCGTTAACGAGCGAAATTCGCCACGTTGACTTGTATCACATTAAAACTGGTCAAAAGATTCGTACGAATGTCCCTATTGAATTTATTGGTGAATCAGAGGGGGTAAAGACTGGTGGCGTGGTAAACAAGGCGTTGGCTGAAATTGAAGTGGAGGCTCCTGCAGAAAAGTTGCCGCACTCATTTACCGTTGATCTTACCGCGTTGGTCACCGTTGGCGATAGTATTATGGCAAAAGACTTAAAAGTTGGTTCCGAAGTAAAATTATTTGTTGATCCAGAAACGGTCATTGCTTCGCTTGCTGCACAAAAAGAAGAAGTAGAAGCGCCCGCAGAGATTGATTTATCGGCAATCAAGAGTGAAGCAGAAATAAAGAAAGAAGAACGAGAGGCAAAGAAAACACAAGAAGAAGAATCATAACGCAATAAAAGGAAGAAGAGAAGCGCCCGCGCATATACAGTGTCCGGGCGTTTTTGGTATAATAAACTGTGTAAGACTATATATGTCACGAGTTTCTCTTCCTCATGTCGTGCAAGATATTACGGTGGGTCGCACCACCGTCTTCCGTCGCTTATCTCGTCGGGTGAATTTGTCACCCCATAAAAAATTTTTCTCCTTCACAATTTCTCCGGTGGCAAAATGTATCGCGATAGCGTGCGCTGCATGGCTCTTTTTGTTAAGCTCGGTGGTTGCGCCAACAACCACAGAAACCCCTCATGCGTTTGCACAATCCGCCACACAGCAAGAGCGAGAAGCTCTCGAAGCGCAACTCAAAGATTTAGAAAATCAAATCAGTCAGTATCAAGGACAAATTGATAGCTATAAAAAACAAGGCAACACCTTGAAGGGTGAAATTACGAGATTAAGCGATACTATCGTAAAAATAAATCTGCAAATAAAAGCGGTTACGATAAAATTGAAGGAGTTAAATCAAAAGATTGATGACACGCAAGGTCAAATTGTTATAACTGAGGGGCAAATTGAGACGAATCGAGATGCGCTTGGAAGATTAGTACGAAATCTCTATGTAGCAGATCAAGAAAGCGCCATAGAGACATTTTTAAAATATCCAAACCTCTCTGATTTTTTTGGAAATTTACACAACATAGGGCTCTTGCAAGGAAGTTTGCGAACCACAATTACACAAATATCAAATCTACGCGATCAGCTCCAAGATAGGAAAACAGAGCTTGCGATAGCAAAATCAGATACAGAAACAATCAGATTGTTGCAGGCGCAACAAAAGGCCCAAACCGATTTGCTGAAAAAGCAAAAAGCAGATTTATTACTCCAAACAAAAGGACAAGAAGCAAAATATCAAGAGATTCTGAAAAAAACAAAAGAAGCCGCTTCTCAAATCAGAAATAGATTATTCGAGTTGTTGGGCGGTGGCCAATTGACGTTTGAGCAGGCATATGAGTATGCCCAAGTAGCATCAAATGCCACGGGCGTAAGAGCGGCCTTTATACTTGCGGTACTTGATCGCGAATCCGCATTGGGTCGCAATGTCGGAAAGTGTACTTACCAGACGTCAATGAGCCCAAATGATCAAAAAGTATTTTTGGATTTACTGAGTGAACTCGCAATCAAGCCGGAAACAGTATCGGTGTCCTGTGCTAATCAAGACGGGGTGTATGGAGGTGCAATGGGTCCTGCGCAATTTTTGCCAACAACTTGGAGTGGGTATAAATCAAAGATTGCCTCAATCACTGGGCATAATCCACCATCCCCATGGAATAATGCCGATGCCTTTACTGCCGCCGCGCTCTATCTTCGCGACGCGGGGGCAGATAAAAATGAAAAACAAGCAGCTGCTCGATATTATTGTGGTGGACGATGGAATAGATACGTGTGTTTGAATGTGTATGGTCAAAAAGTAGTAGATCAAGCGGGACGCTTCCAAGACGATATTGACGCTATTACAAAATAGAGGCTAAAACCGGTAGCTTTTATAGGAAATTCTGCTTATACTGGAGAGCATATAACACTATGCTAGAACGAATTGTATTAAAAAACGGATTACGAGTATTATTTGTCAAAAAACCAAAAAGTCCATCAACAACAGTGTTGGTGTTGGTTGAGACGGGTTCTCAGTACGAAACAAAAGAGATAAATGGCATTTCTCATTTTTTGGAACACTTAGTATTCAAAGGTACAACCAAACGCCCGCGAGCGGGAATGATTTCAGCAGAACTTGATGGTTTGGGTGCGCAATACAACGCCTTTACTTCACAAGAATATACGGGATATTGGGCAAAAGTGGAGTCGAGTAAAACGGCAACAGCGCTCGAATTGGTGTCTGATTTGTATCTTAATCCAACCTTTGACGAGGAGGAAATGAATAAAGAGCGGGGAGTAATTATTGAGGAGCTTAATATGTACGAAGATACTCCAATGCGAAAAGTGGGAGATTACTTTAATGAATTGCTATATGGCGATCAACCAGCAGGTTGGGATATTGGAGGTACTGCAGATGTCATTCGAAAAGTTACCAAGCAACAGGTAATTGATTACCGCACAAAGCACTATGTTCCCGGAAAAACAATTGTTGTTGTAGCGGGAGATTTTTCGCCAAAAAAAATGCAAAAAGATATCGAAAGATATTTCGGAAGTCTAAAAAAAGGACCAATTATAAATCAAGAAAAAACAGAGGAACACCAGAAATCGCCGGCGGTATTAATAAAGCATAAGGAGTCGCAACAGTCGCATTTGGTGTTAGGTGTACGCGCATTTGATATGTATGACAAACGGCGACATGAACTCGAGGTGCTTGCGGCAATTTTAGGAAGTGGAATGAGTTCGCGATTATTCCATAGAGTGCGGGAAGAATTGGGTGCCGCGTATTACATTCGCGCAGGTGCAGATTTATTGAAAGATCATGGGTTCATGGCGGTGTCAGCAGGAGTAGACCATGCCAAGATTAATATCGTAGTTGAAGCAATTATTGAAGAATTTAAGAAATTAAAAAATACACTCATATCGAAAGAAGAATTGCGAAAAACAAAAGATCATCTCATTGGCAATTTTATGATATCTCTAGAAACGTCGGATGAGTTAGGGAGTTTTTATGGCTTTCAAGAAGTTGCGCACAAGAAGATCTTAAACCCCGAAGCAGTTATTGATAAGATTAATAAGGTAACTCCAGCAGGTATTCAGGCGCTGGCAAAAGAACTCTTCGTATCACGCAATCTCAATATGGCAGTTGTCGGGCCATATAAAGAAGATGACGAATTTAAAAAAATACTCACCCTCTAATGCATAATGCCTAAGTCAGTTGAAATTTCATGGAGCAGTTTATGGAGAATATTCTTCTTTCTAGTATTCGCGGTCATCATATTTTTAGGCCAGCAGATTTTGTTGGGATTATTTTTGGCGATAGTCATATCCGCCGGACTCGATTTCTTGGTAGATTTTTTGGAACGCAGAGGAATTCCGCGCACCTTTGGTGTGGTTATCATTTTCTTGCTCACAATTATTTCAGCAGTCATTATCGTTTATAGCATTCTTCCGCTATTGATAGCCGACATAAACACAATTCTTTCAAAGTTTAATCGCCCAGCCGCTAGTTATTGGCTTGGGCCATTGGTCAATTTTCAACCCGAACGTTCTATCTCCGTCTTTATTAATAGACTATCAGGGCAATTATTTTCTGGAGATTTATCTCCAATATCAACATTTTCCGATTTTTTGGGAGGAGTGGGGTTGGGCGTGGCAGTTCTTTTTTCTTCTTTTTATTTAAGTCTCAACCGCGATGGTATTGAGAAATTTATTCGTGCGGTGTTTCCCGATGAATACGAAGATGATGCGATAGAGATATATCGTCGCAGTCGTCGCAAGATAGGGAACTGGTTTCGCACACAGCTAATCCTGAGTCTCATTATTGGACTTCTTGCGTATCTGGCATTATTTTTACTCGATGTTCGGCACGGATTAATCGTTGCCTTTTTGGCGGGATTATTCGAGCTCGTGCCATTTGTTGGTCCCATTGTCGCTGGTGGAGTAGCGATACTTACAGCGTGGATTACCTCTCCCGTGCTTGCGTTTTACACACTGCTAGTTTTTCTCGCTATTCATCAGTTTGAATCACATATTTTAGTCCCACTCCTCACTCGTCGTTCAGTTGGTTTGCATCCGGTTATCGTGATCGGGTCACTTCTTGTTGGATTGGAAATTGCCGGTATGTTGGGTGCATTTGTAGCAGTTCCCGCGAGCGTCGTGATACAGGAGATCATTGAATATCGTTCGGCATTGCGCCGGTTGCCTCAACCGGATGAAATGGGGTAGGATGACGGTATCAAAAAGAGAAGTCTCGTATAGCACCACTGCTTTATATCCCCATGGAAAATTCTGATAGAAAATTTTATATCACCACCCCGATTTATTATGTAAATGATAAACCGCATATTGGTCACGCCTACACCACCATTGTCGCCGATACGATAGCACGCATTCATCGTCAAAAAGGGGATGCAGTGCAATTTCTAACAGGTACGGACGAAAACTCTCAAAAAACGGTTGATGCAGCAATAAAAAATAACGAACCAGTAGAAGAATATACGGATCGACTCGCAGTTGCATGGCAATCCGCATGGCAAAAGATTGGTATCTCAAACACCGATTTCATTCGCACCACACAAAAACGTCATCATGAGGTGGTAGAAGGGGTGTGGAATTCAGTAGAGAAAAAAGGAGATATTTATAAAGGGGTGTACGAAGGGTTGTACTGCACGGGGTGTGAAGATTTTAAAAAACCATCTGATTTGGTAGATGGGTTGTGTCCACTCCATAAAAAAGCACCGGAGCATATCAAAGAAGAAAATTATTTTTTCAAACTTTCAAAGTATCAAAACGAGCTTCTCGAGTACTACCGATCCCACGAATCCTTTGTGGTGCCCGCCAATAGATTTTCAGAAGTGATTGCCTTTGTCGAAGCGGGACTTGAAGATATTAGTATCTCGCGTGAGGGAAAAAAATGGGGGATTCCCGTACCGAGCGATCCGCACCACGTCATCTACGTGTGGTTTGATGCACTCATCAACTATATTTCGGGGATAGGATTGGAAGCATGGCGTATACATCCCGCTGATGTCCAAACGGTCGGAAAAGATATTTTGAGGTTTCATGCGGTCATCTGGCCGGCGATGTTATTGTCGGCGGGGCTTCCACTCCCAAAACAAATTATTGCCAATGGATTTTTTACGGTGAGCGGTGAAAAAATTTCAAAATCATTAGGGAATGCCATTGATCCGCTTGGCTTGGTAGAAAAATATGGCACTGACGCCATCCGATATTTTCTACTTCGGGAAATTCCACTTGGCGACGACGGTGATTTTTCGTATGAAAAATTAGAAGGCAGATACAACAGCGACCTCGCCAACGGCATTGGTAATTTTTCCGCGCGCGTTCTCGCGCTTGCTGCCAAAAAATCACCCCTCGCGTATACTGCCGTCGAAGATGACATCGCCCATGCTATTCACGATGCGCGCGCTACGTATGAGTCAGCGCTCGCAGGCTACAAATTTCATGACGCTCTGGCTTCAGTGTGGCACCTGATTGCGTTCGGGGACAAAATGATCAATGAAAAAAAGCCGTGGGAACACGATGGCGACACCCACGTAATTACTCAACTTGTTCTGCTCCTTGAAGCAATAAACACCCTCTTGATCCCGTTTCTTCCGGAAGCTACTAAAAAAATTGCTACCTGTATTGTTCGTGATGACAGTCAAAAAACCATCACGGTTCACAAAGGCCCTGTGTTATTCCCTCGTACCGATACCGCCTAAGACATGGAAACTCCCTATTTCGACGCCCATACCCACGTTCATTTTCCTATTTACGACGCCGACCGCGACGCAGTAATGGATCGTGCCCGTGTCGCCAGTGTCTCCATGATCACCGTCGGTACTCAATTGGAAACATCACAAAGTGCTGTTGAGTTCGCTCGCGCCAATGAAAATGTATGGGCGGCAATTGGATTGCACCCAACACACACGTCCGCCTCGTATCACGACACCAATGAATTATCAAACGATCAGGCAAAAACGATGCAAGAAAAAGGAGGGGAAGTATTTGACTATGAAGCATACAAAACACTTGGCTCTGATCCAAAAGTAGTAGCAATAGGCGAGTGTGGACTTGATTATTTTCGGCTTCCCGAAGAATCTAAATCTCGCCAGAAAGAAGCACTGTTTACGCAGATCGATCTCTCGCGGGAAGTAGGGAAGCCTCTAATGATTCACTGTCGCGACGCCTTTGGTGATCTGATTAATATCCTTGAATCAGTAAAACACAATCTTCGTCCGGGGGTTATTCATTTTTTTACCGGCACGAAAGACGATGCCAAAAAACTCCTTGATATCGGATTTTCGTTTACGTTTGGAGGAGTTATAACGTTTACCGACGCGTACGCTGAAGTAGTGAAATATCTTCCCAGTGAAAACATTCTTTCAGAAACCGATGCCCCGTATGTTGCCCCAACCCCGTATCGAGGGCGTCGCAACGAGCCGGCATTCGTGGTTGAAACGGTCAAAAAATTAGCAGAATTAAAGGGTATTTCGACAGAAGAAATGAAAGATCAG
>CAZELH010000014.1:0-17181 GCA_964513095.1 uncultured Candidatus Saccharibacteria bacterium | reverse complement strand
ACAAAAAAGGCCCGTCTGCAAAACAGCAGATGAGCCAGAAAATCCCAGACAATACCACTACGGACTCAACAGCCATGCCCGAGAGTCCCTAGTAAAAGAAGACGGAACAGACCACCGCCACGCAACGATAAAAACGCCGATATCCCCATTCGGTCGAGGCTTTGCAAACCGCACAAAGATTACTCGTTGCTGGGAAACATCAAATTCGCATACCGCAAATCGCCCTCGCTGGCCAACATGTGTTTTGGTGGCATCATACTCAATAACGCCCAAAGGATGGTCGTACACGCGCAACAATCGAATGATTTCTTTCTGCTCACCATCAACACGTCCCGACACTCCCTCATCACAAACCAAATCACTCCAATCAGTTTTTCGATCTAACGCTTCCGTGTCAAATTGATACGTGCGCGGCACCAAATAACTTCGAACCCACGTCGCCGTGATAGGAACCGGCGATGTAGACATTGAACAAATCGACGGAATTTCTTGCGTCATACGGATATCCCCTCTCAATTGAATGGAAATTAGCTAGGACGACTATACAAAACTACTACTCAAAAAGAAAGTGGCGGAGCACATACTACGCCACTTTTTTATGAGACTTTTTCTTAGGAAAACACGCTCCCCCTCCTTCAGCAATCGCGTTCAGCATCCGTCTTCGTGAAAAATGAAGCCGACTCCACACCTCCTCTTCCAACGTCGCAATAATCTCCTCTTCAAATTCAGGATACAGCGCATGAAGAAGTTCGTGGACCAATGTTTTACCGGGGCAAAAATACCCGAGACTCTTTCTGCCCTGTTTCGGCCATGGGCAAATCAAAATCAGTTTTTTCTCACGGTACAGCAATCCTCGCAAAACCACACCATCATCGGACTCTATGTGTTTTACGATACGAATATCAAATTCTTGCGCCTTTTCTACCAATGTATGAAAAAATTGTGTTCGAGTTTTCAACTGATCCAAACGATCTTTGATGGCAACCATAGCACCCTCCTTTTCAAAAAATAAATAACCTTCTCCTTTCTTTATACACCCACTGCTTAATTACACAAGTAAAAATAAGTGGATAAAAAGTACAAAAAAATGAATTATGGATACACCAATACAACATATTTTATTTGAGAGAGTATCGGAATGATGTTTTCAGCAGAAAACATCATGAGATTCAGCCTCATTTTTTTTGCAGAAAAAATGAAGGCGCGCTCAAAAACAAAATATGTTGTAATAAAATGAATCACAGAAATTTTTGCCTTTTGGTCGTTTTTCCTGATACAGTAATACACATTATGGCTCCCGAAATTTCACTCGTTGCCGAACCCCTCTTCCACATCGGCACATTTCCCGTCACCAACTCCCTCCTTCTTTCAACCATCGCCATGCTCATTATTGTGGGAGTGGTTGTGGCAACCATACAAAAAGGATTAAAAAACACACCCAACTTCTTACAAAACGCATTAGAGATAGCAACCGACGGTATACTGTCGGTAATGGAAGGAGTGCTCGGATCTCGCAAGGCGTCTGAAAAATACTTTCCCTTAGTCGCCTCTATATTCTTCTTTGTCCTCATATCAAATTGGCTCGGACTCCTCCCAGGGGTTGGATCCGTGCTTTTAAAAGAGGGAGAGTCACATTTTCCACTATTTCGCGCCCCCGGAGCCGATTTAAACTTTACTCTCGGGCTTGGTGTCGCCGCGATTGTCGCAGTCCACATCATCGGCGTGGGAGCATTGGGGATAAAAAAACACGTCAAAAAATTCATCAATTTTTCCGGTCCAATCGCTTTTTTTGTGGGAATACTGGAATTTATCAGTGAATTTGCTAAGATGGTTTCATTCTCGTTCCGTTTATTCGGCAACGTATTTGCGGGCGAGGTGTTGCTTGTCATCGTTGCATTTCTTGTTCCCTACCTCGTGCCATTGCCATTTTTATTTTTGGAAATATTCGTGGGCTTTGTTCAAGCCTTAATATTTTCCATGTTAACCGTGGTCTTTGTAGGAACAGCAATCGCACACGAATCGCACTAACAACACAATGGTTTTCGGTGCTTCCTATATTAATTCATTTTTATCTATATCTATGATTGAAGCAGAAGGTTTGAAAGTATTAGCAACCGCCCTCACTATATTCATTGGTACCGCCGCCCCTGCATTCGCTATCGGCAAAATAGGCGCTGCCGGCTTAGAAGCTATTGGACGCAATCCAGAAGCTGCCAACAAAGTACAAACTGCCATGATCTTGGCAATCGCCTTCGCCGAAGCATTGGCTATTTACGCATTGGTTATCGCTCTTATTATTAAATTCGCATAGAAATCGCAATTCGTAAAACCTAAATCTGCCTGCCGGTTCACTAAACCGAAACTTTCATGAAGGCTAGCAGGCAGAACCTGAAACGTTAAAAACTCATACACCTTTAAAACGATTTAGGTTTTACGTTTCCCTCCCCTCCCATGGAACTCCTCCTCGAAAAACTAGGGCTTGATATTCGATTATTCATTGCGCAGGTAGTAAATTTCCTGATAGTTTTTGGCGTTATCTACGGACTCGTCTACAAACGACTTATCGCATTTATGAATGCGCGTCGTGCAGTAATCGCCCAAGGAGTCACTGACGCTGAAAATGCAAAAAAAGCACTTGCCAACATTGACGTCTTAAAAGAAAAAACACTCCTTGAGGCAAGTGAAACAGCCAGCGCAATAGCAACCGCCATCACCAATAAAGCGCAAGAAAAAAAGAAACAAATACTCGAGAGCGCACGCGCTCAGGAGCAAGAAGTATTAGCAGTCGCTAAAAAAGAAGCGCTGCAAATTATCGAGGATGGACACGAACAAGCTCAAAAAGATGCCGTTGCTGTCGTGAAAAAAATACTCACTGACGTTATCGAAGTAGCTCCCACAGCCGTCGATACCGCGTTAATTCGTCGAGCGTCCAAAGCAGTTCGCATTCCATAACCATGGCTCACCTTTCAACCAACTCATACGCGCGCGCATTCCAAGCAATCGCCTCAAAAACTCCTGAAAAAAAAATCCCTCTTCTCTGCACGGCATTGTGGCACCAAGTAAAAAGAAATGGTGATTGGTCAAAACGAAACGCAATCATAGAAGCAATAGCAAATCTTATCCGAGAAAAAACACAGACGCACACACTACAGATAACAACCGCGCGAGAAATTTCCAAAAAAGAAATTGATGCACTTACCACCGCATGCGCGAAAAACTTAGCAATCACCAACTCACACACCACCATCGACGAACACCTCATTGCCGGAGTGGAATTAATCTTAGACAATCAATACGCGATGGATTTTTCTGCTCGTCGACTCATTCAAGAAGTATTTACCCAACACTAACACCACCATGTCATTTGAACTTATAGAACAATTAAAAAAATCATTAGACACTGCTACCCCAAAACCAGAATGGGAATCATTTGGCACAATTAGCGAAGTTGGCGATGGAGTTGCACGAATCGCGGGACTCACCCACGCAAAATCCCAAGAACTTCTCCAGATAGAAACGAGCGACGGAAAAACCGTAGTAGCGGTGGCATTAAACCTCGAAGAAGATGCGGTCGGTGCGCTTATTTTAGATCACGATGCATCAGTTTCAGCTGGTAACCGTGTCCGGTTAACCGGCACCACGCTCTCTATTCCAGTAGGACGTGAACTATTAGGACGGGTCGTTGATCCTCTTGGCAATCCACTTGATGGTCGCGGAAGTATTTTTGGTAAAAATCACACGCAAAGAAATCCACTAGAACGCCCCGCCCCAGGAGTATTAGCGCGAGAACCGGTATCAGTACCACTTCAAACCGGCATCGCAGCCATCGACGCCATGGTTCCAATTGGTCGCGGACAACGCGAACTTATTATCGGCGATAGACAGACTGGAAAAACAGCGATAGTTATTGATGCAATCCTCAATCAAGCCACTACTGATGGCAGTACTCCCGTTATTAGCGTCTATGTTGCCATCGGTCAAAAAGAATCAAAAATCGCCCGTCTCGTTGAAATGTTACGAGAAAAAGGAGCATTGCAAACATCAGTAATTGTTGCCGCTTCAGCATCCGCTCCCGCCGCCTTTGGGTACCTTGCGCCATTTGCCGGTGCCGCCATCGGTGAATACTTTATGGACAACGGCGAAGATGCCTTGGTTGTCTACGATGATCTCACAAAGCATGCACATGCCTACCGACAAATTTCACTCTTACTCAAACGACCACCAGGCCGTGAAGCGTACCCCGGTGACGTTTTCTATCTTCATTCACGACTTCTTGAACGCGCCGCTCGACTTTCAAAAGAACACGGTGGCGGATCGCTCACCGCGCTTCCAATCATCGAAACACAATTAGGTGATATTTCCGCGTACATTCCAACAAACGTCATTTCAATTACCGACGGACAAATTTTCTTGGAAAGCGATTTATTCAACAAAGGTATTCGTCCCGCCATCAACGTCGGTTTATCAGTTTCACGCGTGGGATCAGCCGCACAAACAAAAGCAATGAAGAAAGTTGCTGGCACCATGCGATTAGGATTGGCGCAATTTCGCGAATTACAAGCATTCGTACAATTCGCATCAGATGTTGATACTGCCACCGCTACCAAAATTCGTCGTGGCGAACTCTTAACGGAAATCTTGAAACAAAACGATGGCAATCCATACACACTCGCCCATCAAGTAATCGTCATGTACGCAGCAACAAATGGATATCTCGATACCGTACCACTCATAAATGTCGCCGAAACCGTAAAAAAAATGATTGCGTTTTTTGATGCAAGTGCCGCCGACTCAGTGGTAACCGCCCTTACAACACATCGCGAAATCACTCCCGAAATAGAAACGGTGATGAAAAAAACACTCACGGATTTCATCCAATCACTGTCATAAAAAAGATTTGTCATGTCGCTCCACATCATCAAAAAAAGAAAAGCGGGCGCAACCAGCATTCATCAAATGACTTCAGCGATGGAGTTAGTGGCGGCAACAAAAATGCGAAAAGCGCAAGAAAAAGCGATAACCGGCAGACCGTACGCAATTAATGCCCTTGAAATCTTGGCAAACGCTCTCCATGCACTTTCTCCCGAACATGACATTCGCGAAGAAGATCACCTCTTTAACAGCATTCCTCTGTTAACGGAAAGTACAAGTAAAAAAATTGCGATTGTTGTCATTGCCTCCGACAAAGGGTTGGCGGGAGCATTTAACGCATCGGTATTTTCGCTTGCTGAAAAATATGCACGCGAACAAGAATCACGCGGAACAGAAATTGTCTACATTACCGTAGGAAACAAATCACACGAGTACGTAAAAAGGCGTGGTGGAAAAACCGTAGTAGAATTTTCAAAATATGGAGACATAGCAAAAGCCGAAGAAGCACTCCCTGTTGCCGAAGCAATAATGAGCGGATTTTTACGAGGAGAGTGGGGACGAGCGGTCTCTTTTTCAACCACATTTGTAAGCGCCTTAGAACAAAAACCAGTGATGCATACACTTCTTCCTTTCTCATTTGAACACGTTCGCACGGCAACGGAAGAAATTCTTCCTACAAAAGGACGGTATGCCTCAATGAAGCAAGAGTTATTAAGTAAACGACCCGAAAAAACACCTGAATACCTCATCGAACCCGATCCCTTAACAGTCATCTCAACACTCACCCCGCTCCTCTTCAACCTCTACCTCTACCACATCATTCTTGAAGCAAACGCATCCGAACACTCCGCCCGTCGAACCGCAATGAAGAATGCCACAGATAACGCCGGAGAACTCATGGATACACTAACTCTTGCCTACAACAGACTTCGCCAAGCAGCAATCACAAAAGAAATTATCGAAATAACCGGCACTTCATCAGCTATGCAATAACTTTTTACTCCTATGAAAAATACCACAAAACAAAACGGCCACATCATTCAAGTCATCGGTCCAGTTATCGATGTAGCTTTTAATGCAATCAACGAAAAACACACTCCGCACACACCCGCACTCTACAATGCTTTGACCATCGAAAAAGAGGGAAAGAAAATGGTGTTTGAAGTTGCCAAACATTTAGAAGTCGGTCGCGTCCGCGCAATCGCATTATCATCAACCGATGGATTAGAACGAGGCGATACAGTGATAGACACCGGCGCTCCAATCTCCGTTCCCGTTGGCCAACAGGTATTGGGAAGTATTTTTAACGTATTAGGAGAATCACTCAATGACCCGACGAAAAAATTCGATACCATTCGCCCTATCCATCGACAAGCCCCCGGTATCGCCGCGCAATCAACAAAAACAGAAGTATTCGAAACGGGTATTAAAGTTATTGACCTGATGGCACCGTTCGTTCGCGGTGGAAAAGTCGGACTCTTTGGTGGCGCTGGTGTCGGAAAAACGGTATTGCTTTCAGAATTAATTCGAAACGTTGCCGAAGTTGCGCACGGCGCCTCAATTTTTGCTGGCGTTGGCGAACGCACACGTGAAGGAAATGATTTATTTTTAGAAATGAAAGAAAGCGGTGTACTCGACAAAACCGCACTAGTGTTTGGTCAAATGAATGAAGTCCCCGGAAGTCGCTTGCGCGTAGCATTAACCGCACTCACCATGGCAGAATATTTCCGCGATGAAGAAAAGAAAGAAGTATTGCTCTTTATCGACAACATATTTCGTTTTTCCCAAGCCGGATCAGAAGTATCAACACTCCTTGGGCGCTTACCGTCCGCAGTAGGATATCAGCCAACACTGGCGTCTGAAATGGGTATTTTACAAGAACGAATCACCTCAACCCAAGACGGCGCTATCACCTCTGTACAAGCCGTATACGTACCGGCAGATGACATCACCGACCCCGCTCCCGCCGCCACATTCGCCCACCTCGACTCAACAGCGGTGTTGTCCCGCGCGTTAACGGAAATTGGTATTTACCCTGCCGTTGATCCACTCGCGTCAACATCAACCGCCCTCACTCCATCAATTGTCGGCGAAGAACATTATCAAACAGCACTTGGCGTCCAAAAAGTCTTGCAACGGTACAAAGAATTGCAAGACATCATCGCAATTTTGGGTATCGAAGAACTATCCGACGCCGACAAAACAATGGTATTTCGCGCTCGCAAACTGCAACGATTTTTGTCACAGCCATTCTTCGTCGCGCAACAATTTACCGGACGCCAAGGAAAATACGTCAAACGCGAAGATACGATTGCCGGATTTTCCGCTATTTTACGCGGTGAGCTCGATCACATCCCCGAAGATAACTTCTATATGAAAGGATCAATTGACGAAGTGATAAACAACGCATAAAAATATTCGACAAACCATGCACGTATCAATATTTTCGATTAAGGAAACATTATTCGATGAGGAAGCAGTCTCACTCACCTGCCCCACAATAAGTGGCGAAATTACCATACTCGAAAACCATCGCGCCCTCATTACCGTATTAAAAAAAGGAGAACTCACGGTCACGAACACGCGTGGCGAAGAAATAAAAATCCCCACCGAAAATGGAGTGATAGAAGTGCACAACAATGATGTTCGAGTGATTTTATAATAAAAACAAACATATTGCAGTATCTCGCAATATGTTGTTTGACAAAGATAAATTAAATAGCTACCGTAAAGACTGCATTTTCAAAAATAGCGCTTCGCTATATCGCAACCAACCAAATCTAAGACAAAAGGAGTACGACGATATGAGTGCCCAACCAATCTGCGAAATCGATAAAAAAACCTTCTACGAACTGTTGACTCATGGAGTTCTCAAACCCATAAAAACCGTACATTTTGGAAATCCAGAGGAAGGGAAGATAGTATTAGGTTGCGGAGATGGAAATCGACTACTCAAGGTACTAAGATTCTATCTCGAACAACTAGGGATAACTCTTGATATAGCAAAAATCCATCTCATGACCCCCACGGGTGGAGCATTTACACTAAACAAAGATTGTCCACTCGTAAAAAAACACCCTGGAGTCGATGAATACTGGCTCAATGAAATAAAATTCGTAGTTGAACAATTAAAGTTCTTTACAATCACACTCCATGTCCATAAACCCTGTGCGCGAGGACAAGAATTTGGGTACGACCTCTACGCAACCGTCGATGCTTTGTTTCGAGCAAAAAATCGACTAAGAGCTTTTCTAGAAATGGAAACCGTTCACTCCGTAACCATTATCCCCCTCATCGATATTCATCATGAGCACGGGATCAAGACATACTACGGAGATAAAAAAGCATGGACTGAATTCGTTAACGCAGGAATGTGTGAATTGCCGAACAACTCATCAAACAGCGCAAGCGCATAAAAAATTACGAAATCAACTTTTGAAAACTACCAACTCCCTCAACACACGAGGGAGTTTTTGTTTGCATTATTTCAATAAATAATCTTTAATTATTTTTATTATTTACTTTATATGAAACACACCTGTTCAACAGCCATCCTTCACTGCATAGATTTTCGTCTGGGAAACGCCATAGAAAACTACAAAAAAGAACACGCACTCGCCGGCGACTGCGACATCATTTCAGTAGCTGGTGCGGCGGCAAATATCGCCAATCCTAAAAACGACATCGAACAAGCATTCGTACTGCGTCAACTTGAACTCTCCAAAAAACTGCACGACATACAAAAAATAGTACTCATAAATCACACTGACTGTGGCGCCTATGGCGGAGCATCGGCATTTGCATCAAAAGAAGAAGAGCGTGAAAAACATCGCGCTGATTTACAGTCTGCGCAAGAAACAATAAAAAAACTGATCCCCGATGTATCAGTGGAATTGAGCCTAGCCGTCTTGCAAGACAACGGAACATTCGCCATTGAAACGATTGCCTAGCATTGACACTATTTATCGCCACCCGCTACAGTTAACACTAGACCCTTAACATATCATTTTGCCCAGAAAGGAGCATCCCTATGCCAATCACATACAATCACATTGATTGTGAAACTCATGTAGTTCTTGAAGGTCGCAAATCATACGAAGATTCCTTAAAAGAATTCTATACCGAAATGAATACAACTCTTCTCCACTTTTCTCGAAAAACCAGCGGAGAATGGAGGAACAAAGAACGCATCGAATTGATCCGATATTTTCGAAAACTACAAGAGGCATTTTCGAAAATGGTGGGAAGTAACAACGGGACTCTAAGTGCAAATTTGGAAAATCGCATCAGACTCATTGAAATGAACGATGCGCCAATCCTTGAAAGTCATCGCGAAGAAATTTTTAACTCGCATCTACGAGTAAATTATTTCCATGTCGATGACACCTCGGGAGAAATTTGCAAGAGTTGGAAACCGCCGACCTCCACAAAAATAATGTGACTACCCCCCCTTTTTTTTTCACAAAATACAAAAGAACCCGCCACCACACGGGTTCTTCATTTTTTCAACGAATCAATGTCTTCTATTTTAAAATTTTAATCCTTTAACCCGCAATTCTTTAATCCGCAATCCTGTTCGTTTTCTTAGAAAACGAACAGCCCCTTGACTATTTCCGGCCAAAGCGTAGAGTGAAAAACAGCGTTTCATTTACATATCTATACCACAACCCAACATATCATTGGAGGTTTTCATGAAAAACACGAATCAATCAAGCATCGCCAAGAAATTGGTTGCCGAAGTAATCGTGGTCTGCGATTCACGAACAATGGATCACGCAACAATATCCAAATTCCACATCTTTCTGAAAGAGCAGTTTGGATATGAAATTAAAACAATCATCGGAAGAACGAGTAAACCGTCGCTCTTGGTGTGCGAGATAAAACAGGTAGAAATTTTTGACCAACTCACCAATATCGACCCCGCCAAACACCATCTGCGCTCGATGATAGAAAAAGCCATCATCACGGCAGAAAACGTAGCGACGTTTTTTCTCTTAGATCCAGAACAATATCCACTTCCAACAGATGAAAAATTGCAATGGGCCCAAAGACAGATAAAGGAAGATCTTTTTTTGTACTACGAGAAATACTCACCAGAAACAAAAAACGACTTCACTCTTCCCCCGCTTCACTGGATTGTATATGAAAATGGAAAATTCATTGAACGATATCTCGATGACGGAGACGAGGTAACCGAAACAAAGATACTGTCACCAACATCTACTGCATTCGTTTCAAACAACGAATTAATGTAAACGCGTCCCCCCCACATATTCATAACCTGCCGGTATCACCATCGGTAGGTTATCTTTTTTCTATGGTAAAAAAATACAAAACAATATTAAGTATCGAAACCAGTTGCGACGAAACATCGCTCGCTTTAGTGCGCGCGTCAGGCACAATAACAAAGACGACATTTAAAATAATAAAGCACATCATCTCATCGCAAATAGAAGTTCACCGCCCCTTTGGTGGCGTCGTGCCAAATCTTGCTAAACGAGAGCACATTCAAAATCTACCCATTCTCTTTGATCAACTTATTGGCGTAGGCAAAAAAGCAGAAAAAACAAAAAAAGAAATAGATTTTATCGCAGTCACCGTTGGCCCAGGCCTTGAACCCGCGCTCTGGACTGGTATTAATTTTGCAGAAAAATTAAGCGAGGAATTAAAAATTCCCGTGTACGGCGTCAGCCACATGGAAGGCCATTTATATAGTTTTCTGTTTTCACAATCTTCCACCAAACAATCCACGCCCGCAATTTTCCCCATGATTACCCTCCTCGTTTCCGGAGGTCACACCTTACTAGTTCTCCTTAAAAATATGAAAGATAAAAAAATTCTCGGCCAAACTCGAGACGACGCAGTCGGCGAAGCATACGACAAAGTGGCAAGACTCCTAGATCTTCCCTACCCAGGAGGCCCCGAAATAGAAAAATTGGCTCGAATGGGTAAAAAAGATGCCTTTGCCTTCCCACGTCCAATGATGAAAACAAACGACTATGATTTCAGTTTTTCCGGACTCAAAACATCGGTGCTATACAAAGTTCGCGACATAAAAGAAGCAACAAAAAAACCACTTGATGCAACCACAATTCAAAACCTCGCAGCTTCATTTCAAGAAGCAGCAGTAGAAACACTCGTCACAAAAACAAAAAAGGCGGTATTACAATACAAGGCAAAATCGGTCAGTGTCTGTGGCGGTGTCGCAGCCAACAGCTATTTGCGAGAAAAATTAAACGATATGGCCAACGCACAAAAAATAAAGATGCTTGTTCCAGAAAAAGAATTAAACACCGACAACGCCGCGATGATCGCCGCCGCTGGCTATGTTAATTTTTTGCAAAAAAAATCCCACCCCCTTTCGGCGGATGGGAATCTCTTGTTTTAGAAACAAGCTATTCTTCTTTGATCGTTTCGCGTACATTTGTGACTGCAATGTTACTACCTTTAGCATCTCCAAAGTTATACATCACACTGTTTTGCCCATTCGAACGTTTCTTTGAAGAATTCTTCTTCGGTACACCCATGTAGTTGCTCAAAGGTGCGCCGTGGGTCATTGGTGGTTACTCGACCAATTTGCAACGGCTGATTGATTCTTGAGATATACAAAAACACTACCTCGATATTATCGCCGATTTTTATTTTCGGTACCGGCGGAAATCTTTGCAAAAGAATCATGTAAGCTATTGGATCGGCTCGATCCCATCCGTCAAAAACTCCCTTTGCCACAAGAAATCCTTTCTTTTTGTTTATCCGTATCACTTTCCCATAAAATGGGGTTACCATACGAGTTGACTCCATATACCCTTAGTTCCTCCTTTTGTCAAAATATCACACCCACATACTACTCTCTTTTTCTATTGTTAGTAAAACTGCACCCCTGTAAGGAAATTTCCTTACAGGGGCTTTGAAAGAAAAATGCTTAAATCATTCCTCAAAAAACATATTTATTCGCCGTTTTAAATAGCAGAGAAATCGTTTTTTGCCAAAACGGAAAACCTACACGAGGGCACCTGCTTCATATTCGACAACACCAACCAAAATAGTGTCGTCAACGTCACGCGGATGAG
The DNA here is from genome assembly GCA_964513095.1 of uncultured Candidatus Saccharibacteria bacterium. GTDB lineage: Bacteria > Patescibacteriota > Minisyncoccia > UBA6257 > 2-01-FULL-56-20 > JBDKGD01. The sequence goes on along the minus strand of CAZELH010000014.1, from coordinate 5,239 downwards.
AATCAATAATCACGTGTCCCCGAGCATCATCAAAAGAAAGTTTGAGGTTTTTTAAAAACAATTTCCCGTGATGAGGGAAGAGTTTATCTCCACTCAAAGGGGCTTCTTTGTTGTAAATGCCCTCGGCACACAAATTCTTGATGATGATATTCGCCTGCGTTTTTCCCGCGTCAGAAACCGCAGGAATAAAAAACCGCGTGTGTTTTTCATTGGGATACAAAACGGCAAGAAGGATAACCTCCGAACCTTGTTTTCGTAATGCCCGTTCAGCAATCTTACGAAATTCAACAATCAAAACAGTGGACATAAAAAATCTCCTTTTCCTTTGTAACCAACGAATGACAATCCATCTACGCCCATCATGCACCTTTTCATGACTTTTGGCAAAAAATCCCCCCACGCATCATCGGAAACGCGTGGGGGGGAGAAAAAACTAATCACGATGATCAGGTGAGATGTGGCGGTCAAAACTAGACATCACCCGTTCTCGGAACTTTTTTGAAATTCTAATTTGTTCTCTGTGGATAAAATCATTCGCAAAAAAAACATCTTTGCGATCTATGATTTTAATAAATCGCGAAATGCATGCTTCGCGATCAGCTCGAGGAATATCGCATCGCACAAGCGACAATAGTAAATAGCGAGTAATTGACTCGTCAGAAGCTACAATCGCGTCGATACGCCATTCGGCATCTGGATCACGAGGTTCCAAAATCCCAAATCGCTCCTTAAAAGCCTCAAAATCCTCATCTGGATCACGAGGAATAACAACCGTCGATGGATTAAAATCCAGATCCAAATCATCTGGAAAAGTGTCGGGGTTAAACACCATCCACCCAGCATTCCACGCCAATCCAGAAGTTAATGCTGGAATCATAGAGGACACTTGAAGCCACCAGAATTTCAAAACATCATACATACAAAACACCACCCTTTCATGCTGTAAAATTTCACTGCTCTACATATAATTATACCATAATTTTATATAAAAATCAATAGGTACAAAAAAGCCCTTTTTGGCTATACTTTTTCCTATATGGAACCGAATGAATTAGAAATGGAACCTCGGTGGGAACACGCAACCCACGAAGACGCCATCACCACGCAATGGGAAGAATCGGGCTACGCCAATCCAGACACGTGTATAGAAAAAGGAATCACTGACGCCACCGCGCCGGTATTTTCAATGGTACTGCCCCCTGCCAATGTGACGGGGACACTCCACATGGGTCACGCCGCACGCATCACCAACGAAGACATCATGGTTCGCTACGCGCGGATGAACGGCAAGCGAACAGTGTGGATTCCGGGCACCGACCACGCCGCCATCGCCACACAATCAAAAGTAGAAGGAATAATCTACAAAGAAGAAGGAAAAAATCGCCACGACTTCTCCCGTGAAGAATTTTTGGATCGCGTCAAAGATTTTGCGCAAAAAAGCCACGACACAATCGTCGGACAGGTAAAAAAAATGGGTGCGTCAGTCGATTGGAGCCGTGAGGCATTTACGCTCGACGACCAAAGAAATCTCGCAGTTCGCACCGCATTTAAAAAAATGTACGATGACGGACTCATCGAACAAGATTTTCGCATCGTGAACTGGGACCCCAAAGGTCAAACGACCATTTCCGACGACGAAATCGTGCACCAAGAACGCGACGCAATGTTGTACACGTTTAAATACAGCGCCGACTTTCCCATTGCCATCTCAACCACCAGACCAGAAACAAAAGTAGGCGATGTCGCCGTTGCCGTTCATCCCAACGATGCGCGATACACCAAATATATCGGACAAAAATTTTCATTCACATTCGTTGACGTCCCCGTTGAAATCACGATCGTCGCCGACGAATCAGTTGATCCGGAATTTGGCACCGGAGCCCTCGGCGTGACCCCCGCTCACAGTACAATAGACTGGGAAATAGCGAAGCGAAATAATGTGCCATTCAAACAGGTGATAAACGAGTACGCCAAAATGAGCGTAGAGGGACAACTCAAGGGCAAAAAAGTCACCGAAGCACGAGAAATAATCGTCAGCTGGCTCAAAGAACAAGGACTTCTTGAAAAAGAGGAGAAGATAACACAAAACGTAGCCACCGCAGAGCGTTCGGGTGCAATTATTGAACCACTTCCAAAACTCCAGTGGTTTGTGAAAGTAAATAAAGAATTCACCATCCCCCATTCAAAAATCCCCACCATTGCGTCAGGTTCTACAACAACCTTAAAAAAAATAATGCGTGCCGCCATCGAAAGTGGCACGGTAAAAATTATTCCAGATAATTTTGAAAAAATTTATTACCACTGGATTGATAACTTGCGCGACTGGTGCATCAGTCGTCAAATTTGGTACGGCCATCAGATACCGGTGTGGTATAAAAAAACAAATACAGATTCCGAATTGCAGATTGCGAATTCAGATACACGAAATGCGCAGGAGATTTTTGTGGGGATCGAAAAACCAGAGGGAAATGAATGGATTCAAGATAGCGATACCTTAGACACATGGTTCTCATCCGGACTGTGGACATTTTCAACGCTTGGCTGGCCCTTCGACTCCGCTCAGGGCAAGCCCTCAGCAAACAATGATTTAAATATCTATCATCCAACCAGCGTGTTAGAAACCGGATCGGATATTTTATTCTTCTGGGTTGCTCGCATGATTTTAATGACCGGCTATCTCCTTGGCGACATCCCCTTTAAAACTGTCTACCTCGCGGGTCTCGTTCGTGACGGCCAAGGACGAAAAATGAGTAAATCACTCGGTAACATCATTGACCCACTCACCATGATTGAAAAATACGGCACCGACGCCACCCGCATGTCTTTGGTAGTGGGAGCCACCGCAGGAACCGACATTAAACTCTCGGAAGATAAAGTGCGCGGCTACCGAAACTTCGCGACCAAAATTTGGAATGCCGCTCGGTTTGTGTTACTGAAAAAACCGGAAGGATACGAATCGGAAAAAACCAACATTTCCCCCAATGATGAAAAAATAATCGCGGAGTTAAAAGAAGTGAAAAAAACCGTAGGAACGCACATTGAACAATTCCAATTTCACTTAGCCGCCGAAACCGCCTACCACTACTTCTGGCACACATTTGCCGACGTGATTATCGAAAACGCAAAACCACGATTAACAAGCACGGACGCAACCGACGCCCACCACGCCTACAAAATGCTTGAAACAGTGCTCACCCAGTCACTCATTATGCTTCACCCCTTTGTCCCGTTTGTAACCGAAGCAGTGTATCAAAAATTGCACCCCAAAAAATTATTGATGGTGGAGAAATGGGAAGAATAATGACGAATTAAGTATTAGAGTATTGCGCATTGAAAATGCTCAATTCATTAATCCGCAATTCGCAATTTTTATTTGGTATAATTAAAACACGTGTCACTTCTTTTAGGAATTTTATTGGGACTTGCTCCAGGGTTTGTCTGGCTTTCTTTTTATCTCAAAGAAGATCCGCATCCCGAACCAAAACGACTCATCGCACTCACCTTTTTTTTAGGAGGTGCGTTTGCATTTTTTGCGCTCATTGGACAAATAGTAGTCAACGGACAACTGAAAGATTTTGGCATTGCGCGATACAGCATCATCAGTATTATCGCCTTGGCACTCATTGAAGAAATTGCAAAATTTGCCGCCGCCTACGTATCGGTATTTCATAGTCTTGATTTTGATGAACCGATCGATGCGATGGTGTACATGGTCGTCGCCGCACTCGGATTTGCCACGATAGAAAATTTGGGCGCCATCAGCTCCCAAACAATCACCGTCGCCAACATTTCAGGAGTATTTGAAACAGCATCGATTCGATTTGTCGGCGCCACACTTCTCCACGCCCTCTGCGCCGGTATTATCGGCTACCACTGGGCGTATCACATGAAATCATTTTTAGGAAGTTGGTCATTTTTCTGGGCACTGTTTCTTTCTACAACACTTCACTCGGTCTTTAATTACGCAATCCTCACCTACGGCAACCCCTCACTTTCAGTACTTCTCGTCATCGCTGCCGGATTTTTCGTCCTCCATGACTTTGAAGCTTTAAAAAATCTAGAAGAATCCCCCGTAATTCAATAATTAAAAACTGCCAAAAATTTTTACTATACCCTAAACCCTATTGGCTATTAACTAATTCTACCTACCAAAAAATCGATTATGCTACAATAAATACATATGCAAGATCAGTCATCAGATTTCTTTTCTCCAACAGTTGAAAACGCGGATTTGCGCACCGCAAGTCCTGAAATCCACGTTGAACTCGCCAAAGCGAGCACGATAACCGCTCGTGGCAAACAAACGGAGGAAGACGAATCAGAACCAGAGGGACAACTCACCATAGACGTCTACCAAACCCCCAATCACATCGTGGTGGAGTCGGCAGTTGCAGGCGTTGAACCAGAAGACATCGATATTCACGTCACTTCAGACTCCGTCACCATTCGAGGAGCAAGGCGTCGCGAAAAAACAATCAAAGATGAAGATTATCTCTACCAAGAGTGCTACTGGGGCAGGTTTTCACGGTCCATCATCCTCCCCCAAGAGGTAGATCCCGAAGCCACCGCCGCAACCTTTAAAAACGGAATTTTGACGATAAAAATGCCAAAACTGGTTCGCCAAAAAATCCGCAAAGTGAAAGTCCAGATGGGATAACAAGCCACTAGGGTATAGGGTGTAGCCAATAGTAGTTTAAAGTCATCATCCCCGCGCCCCGCCCTTCCGTAGCCTTTGGCGAAGGAGAGAATGCGGGCCTGCCTGCCGACTTGCCTCGCCGAAACCTTGGTGTAGGCGGGGTAGGCAGGAATCTATGCTTCTGCTTTTCTTTGGTATTTTTATGATTCAGGTTTTACTATGCGCAATATACTATAAGCCATACGCTTTAGGTTTTACGCTTTACGATTATTAATCCACAATCCTCCAATACTTAATCCGCAATTCTTTCCGCCTCTGCCAGCCGGCGGATCTTTCTTACCGCCCTCCTCTTATACCCTAAACCCTAATTTTCGCCCCTTGCAAAACCCTGTATTTTGTTTTATCATTAACCCCATTATGAGACAGTGCCAATTGTGCGGAAAAGGGTCGGTTATCCGTGGAGCACGCAAGCTATTGCGCGGCCATTATAACCCAACCAGCACCTCCCGCAAATACCCTAATTTGCAACGCGCCAAAGTAGACGGCATCACCCGCACCATCTGTGTTGGCTGTATCCGCACCATGGCAAAAGTAGCGAAATAA
>CAZELH010000013.1:0-19654 GCA_964513095.1 uncultured Candidatus Saccharibacteria bacterium | reverse complement strand
TCAAGTTTGAAAGTATCCAACGGTATTCCGTTCATGTGTCACCTCCGCGAAGTTAAAAGAATGTAGCAAGAATTTGGTTGTCCAAGAACTAGGTCGCATTATGTAATATTTAACGGCACTAAGTCAAGTATCACAGGGAGGCAAAAAGCGCTGTTTATAAGGGTCTGATACAATAAGCATAATGATAAAAAAGAAGGTGTCTGGTGGCGTCGTCCATGCGCTCCCGAAAGATGTAGAAAAAACCCTTAACTCCACTCCATTGGCGTTGCAAGCATGGGAAGACATCACGCCACTTGCCCGCAATGAGTGGATCTGCTGGATTGAGTCGGTAAAGAAAGAAGAAACAAGACGAGAGCATATAAAAAGAGCAATAATAGACTTGGCAAAAGGGAAGCGCCGCCCCTGTTGTTGGGTCGGGTGCGTGCACCGAAACGACAAGCCCATGAGTCGCACTCAAAAATGGGTGTTGGGAAAACAAACGAAAAAAAGAGTATAAAATAAAAACCCACCGTGACGGTTGTCGCGGTGGGGGGAGGGGAAGTTAATGACCTAAGATTTCTTTTGCGATCTCCAGCTCAATTTTCTTGACGATGGATTGGAGGGTCGATTTTTTCAGCGGAGATGAGTTGAACTGGTGGGCATTGCATTTGGAATTAAAAATCCTAATTGGATCTGTATGAATTTCAAGACATTCCAATATTGGATAATCATTCTTTCTCACGATGATGAGGTGAGTAGCAAATTTATGGTGCCTGTGAATACTCCCGACTTTAAAACACTGTATATAGTCGGGAATTTCTCTAACACCAAGCAATCGTAAAGCGGCTAAAGAAAATTGCTTCTCGATTGCTACGGTCTGTAAGCTTAGCAGTTTTTCTGGGGAAACAATGTTATCAACTTGATAGGGTCTAAATTCTCTGTGGGAAATATGCCCAGTAATCATGTCGAGTTGGTTTCCTTGGAAGTACAAGCGCGTATTGTGAGAATCGTCATCATAATAGGGATCGCACAGTGCTTGAACAATATTGTTATCGGTGTATGAGGCGCAATAGAGTTTGCCTTTTTCAATCCGCATAAGAACTCCTTTTGTTGTGAAAGTGCTGGTGAGGCGTATAGTAAACCAATAAATAATAAACATCAAGATGCATATAACTATTTTGATAAAAAAACCGCACATCATCGCAAGAAAGGGCTTAAGCCTCCTCTTTTTAATGATGTGCGGGTGCATGCACTTTTATTCGAAATTACAACAATGGATTTTGCCACCGACGATACGCACTTTGTCAAGTTTCCCATCGATAGTCATTGGGTACTCACCATCTGGAACATCCAGAAGCGGTTCATTATCCGTACTACCGGGTTTTGGTTTAAAACCATAGTGGTCGCGGAGCCCACGCTTTACACTGCATATGTAATCTAACATTTTTTGAAACCTCCCAGTTTCGGTTTATGGAAAGAAACGTCGCTAGGTATATTTATAGAGTTAAAAAATTTATTTGTCAAGCCTAACGCACATGTTAAACAATTTTATAATTTTAAAATAAAAAACCGCGACTTACCAAAAGTGGTAGGTCGCGAATTATTTTTTTAATCCCTCATTTTTTAACTGGAAATGTTTGAGTATATCTTTGTGAGGCTGGTGGACAGCGTCCAACATATTGTATTGGTATTTTTGTACTTATCCCAAACTACCGGAACGCATCGTCGATCAGAGACATCATCGCTTGGCTCGTAATCAATATCAACGACCGTTCCAAAAGAGCCTCCATCAGTCACCCTATCTCCAACACAGAAACCCCAATAACAAGGAAAAACGTTGTTCATGAAATGCTCCTTATCGTGGTTGACGCCCTTCAAGATAGGCGATCTCAACGCCGAATTTTTCGGAGTGACACCGGACGAGATTTCCAATGGCATCATCCGGCGAATCACCGCACGCCCATAGTTCTGGATGACCAGCAATTTGGGCATGATATTTGGGGAATTCCCTCATTTGACAGTTGTTGTTTGGTGCATCACACACCATTCTCCGCGAATAATCTCCCAATCGTTGGCACACCTCAATTTGAATATTGGGCATAGAAAACTCCTTTATTTACTAAGTTCATCTTAGTATTATTGGTTGGGGTAAACAGCGCAATAATTTTCAAGACGCGTTCCCTTGTTTCGATAGAATGTTGCCTTGCCAACAATTCTAACAGCTGCTTGAGCTTCCATTGTCAGGTCCGTGAACTTAACCATGGAAGTGGGTTTGTTTTTTGATTCTGATTTCAGATCAACTTCGAAAAGTTCCAAAGTCATAACGAATCTCCTTTTTTAGTGATGGTTTGATGGTTGTGAAGTTGCTACCGATAGAATACATAATAGCACTTTTAATATTATTGTCAAGTACGCTATTTCACCCCCGATTTATTTTCGGAAACTTCCGCATCCTTAAATAACGATGTCCAAAGCAGTCTCAATGCATCAGCCATTTCTTCATCTGAAACAATTTCTCCTTCTATGAGAAAATCTTTTTCTGATAATTTTTTTTCTTTCATCATGTGGGTTGTGTGCATGCTATTTAATAATGAAAAATGAATAAAACTACGATCGGTTCAACCTCCCAATAAGGTAATGAATCAGCGAAGCAAGGAGTGTCCAGTACACGATAAGGTAGATGCCGATAAATGGTGGTGGGGGATCATCTTTTAAAAAATCAACAGAAGGCAAAAGGAGTGGCCCTATTAAAACAACTTTAATGGGGGCGATAAGGGTAGATGTAATCCACTTCCATGCCACCGGTGAGTTGGCGCCGGTCATAAGAATAGAGTCGGGAGACTGGGGGAAACCGCGGGGGCCGGTTGATCCTAGAAGCGAGGTGGTGATACCAAGAAACGCAAACCCGCACAAGATAAAAAGGATGATAAATTTTTTCTTCGAGATGGACATGTATTAACAAGTATATCCTATCTTTTGAATGCAAAAGAGGTGATGTGTATCGCAAACAGCACAAAGAAGAAAAACCGCCACAAGGAATATTTTCCTTGTGGCGGTTGGGTTGGTGTCTACTCGCCGTGATTGTTTACGGCCTCGATGATGAACTCAGCCGTCTCACGATTTTGGGTTTCCACGATCAAGTTTCCGAGTTTGTCGAAAACAGCAAAATCTCCGAAACCACGGTCTTGGCGGGGTTGTTGCCTCTTGAAGTGGAAGGACTTCGAACTCGGAAGGGTCGTAGCAACCCTCCGAACCATCGTCGTGTTTCACGTCGTAGCATAAACCGTGAGAACCGTGATGTCGAAGGATAGTACCAGTAACACCAGATTTCTTGCTAGTCCAACCTTTTTCCGTCCATTCCCGCCTCATTTTTTCGTTGGGCTGAGTGGTTTTGACACGAGTGCCAGGGTCGAGTGGTGGCCATTTATTTTCTGCCATATAAGAGCAACTCCTTTCAGTAAGCTAGGTGCATTATAAAAAATATGACAGAGAATATCAATGGTTTTTCTAAATAAAAAGGGGTGAGCCAAAATGGCTGCACCCCTGTTCGTATTTATTTAGCGGTGTACTCCGCGTACAAATCAAGGATTTTTTTTGTAAAAATGTAAACGCCCTCGGAAGTTTTTTCGAGATATCCCGTTCGTGCAAAATTGTCCAAGATCGTTGCCTCGCCTTGGGTTGGTTGATGGGAACAGAATTTTACGTAGTCATCCCACGTGAAAGGCTTCCATTCATCGCCATTGCGAAAACGAGACAACTTAATAATGTTCATTGCAACGATTTCTTTTTCATAATTCCGCCATGGAGTCCCCATGACAGGCTTAATCACATCAGACGGTTTGATCGTTTCAGGCATTTTGGATCTCCTATACACTCAAATTGTAAAACTAAAAAGAAAATAGCATTATTTATTAAATATGTCAAGTGCTCGCACTGACTTGTGGTGACTTGTCCTGAGTTCGTCGAAGGAGTAAAGTCGAACCAGCTTGCTTAAAGTGATCACGAATGAAATAACAAAAGGTAAACAAAAAATTTTTATTACCAACTCCCGCCGCCACTTCCCCCAAACCCGCCACCCGAAAATCCACCACCCCCAGAACCAGACCCTGATGGCGTTGATGCTATGGCGGTGCCTAGTGATTTTGAAAACCCATCAATATGTGAGGCAAATAAAAATGCATTAAATGGTTGACTTCCATGGTACCATGTTGGCATCGGAGGATTCACCCCCATATCTTTAAATGCCCGCGCTAACTTCCCCGTAAGTCCAAACACGATTGCATAGGGGAGTACGTCCATAAAAAGATGCTGATCTTCAAGAAATTTTGCGCGATACTTTTCTGTTCTGCTCACAAAATCCCTATACCCTAAACAGCGCCGATATAACTCATATCCGTACCCACTCCGCCGAGACATGAAAGGACTCACTATCATTACCAAAACGCCGGAAGCGATAAGTCCCATAAGGATTCCCGCGCCAACGGTAAAGATCCAAGAATATGAAAGAGTCTGAATAAAATTTGAAGCAAGTATAAAGCCAACAGATCCCGCGACAATCAGTGCAAATCCAGAGAGTGAATAAAATCCCCGAACAAAACTTGGATTAGATGGAAATAGTTTTTTGCGCACTACCTCGCGGTACAGCGCGTCTTGTACTTCTTTTAGTTTGGTATAAAATGTATTTCGCAGAAGCGAAAGCCGTACAGTATTCTCGTCTCCAAACAAATGAGTTAAAAGCAGAGATTCATATTCGAGAAGCCCATCGGATGATTTCGCGCTCTTTGTGAATGTATAATCCTTACTTCCAAACACCCACTTCTTATCAACCTCGGTAATTTCCAAATATCCACGTGATGCCAAATCCACAATAGTCGCTGATACATCGAGAGTATCTGCTCTTTCATCCATCAGTACTCCAAGTTCCCCAGGTCGCAAACCGTTTGGCGCCACATATTCAGCGGCGATAGCTGGACGTAAGAAAAATGGAAGAGTTGTTTCTTGAGGCTGTTCATTTTCGTAAGAATCAACGCCGGGGGTGATTGATCGTTTCAAAAAACGGTCTCGTCCAACACGCCACCACAGCCATGTGACCAGAAAAACACCAAGTAGCAATATTGCCGCCGCAGTAGCAATAGATAGTGGTGAAAGGAAAATATCTGTTAGGGAAGGCGGGGAATTTACGCTGATGAGAGGTACTGCTCCGTGTGTAAATCCCACTGCCACCGTCATGCCCTCACCCGCTGAGAGATTATTTGTTTCCATAAAGGTCGAAGTATCTGTTGTTTCGATTTTCGCACATTTTGTGCCAGATCCCGTGGTCCCTTGGTAGCACCCCGCTTGTATTATTTTCACAGGTACGGTTATTTTTGTCCGAGCGTAATCAATGGGCGCATCCCATCCATTTCCCGTTGCATTCCAGTATAATTCGTCATACTCACCAAAATTTTTCAAAACCCCCGCGACTCGATAGGAAATAATATATTCATGAATGCCCTGTAGGTATCGATTGGGATCGCCAATCTTGATTCGTAAAAAATCGTTGTTTTTTGATGTATCAGTTGTGGCAGTCGCGCCATCTTGAGAAACCAAAATATCAGTAATCGTCGTATACGTTTTTCCCGATGAGGCAGTATAGATCACCGGCACATCGCGAAAAATGCCATGCTTCTGTTCCGCTCCAAAATCAGCCGTAATATGTTCAGTGATAAGAACCATTCCGTTCCGTTCAATCACAATGTCGCTTTCAAAATTGCGAATATTCCACCCATGCGCAAGTGCCGGAATGCCCCATCCAATTACGGTAAGACTTATAAAAATTATTGCACGAAAATTTTTTGCCATTAGTTTGTTATAAATTATTTTTCTCTAAAAAAGTTTTCCGATCGCAAAGAAGCATATATACGTGCCACATACTTGGAGTATATCGTATTTGGCTTGCACTGAGCTTGCCGAAGTGCTCCGCAGCCAGGACTCCCTTCGGTAAACTCAGGGCAAGTCGTCCAAAGCACCAAGCACTTCGACTAGCTCTGCGCAAGTATTGTATCCAAGTTTACCATCAATCAATAAATACTTCTTTGCGCGAGACCATCCTTTTAATTGTCTTTCTCTGAAAGCCGCTTGAAGTTTGGTTGAATAATTTTCACAGTATACGAATCTCAAATCGGAAAACTTTTTAGTAAAAAACGATTTTTTATTTCTGTGCATCTGGAGTCTTTGTGTGGGATTATCCGTTATACCAACATAAAAAGTTTTCCGATCGCAAAGAAGCATATATACGTGCCACATACTTGGAGTATATCGTATTTGGCTTGCACTGAGCTTGCCGAAGTGCTCCGCAGCCAGGACTCGAACCTGGAACCCTCTCGTTAACAGCGAGATGCTCTACCATTGAGCTACTGCGGAATGGAGTACTGCCGTTTTCATATCCAACCTTTCTCATAACCGCTACTGCGGAATGGGAGTGAAAACGTACAAAAATATAGTAATAAAAAAGAGGCGATTGTGCAACCAGCTCACGCACTCTCTACGCCTATCGGCTATACTATATAGTATGCGTTCCTTCTTTATTATCCTTATTGTTGTTGCTGGGGGGTACTATGTCTATACTCACCCTGCCATCATTGAATTTTCATCCTTAAAATCCGCGATTCCGGGGATATCAACCGCCAAAAAAGAGGTAATTGTTGAAAAAACAAAGGAGCAAACAAAAGATCAGTTTGATGCCGCCAAAGAGTATGTAGCGCAAAAGCAAGACGAAGCGCAATCGCTTGGAGAAAAATTAGTACACGGCGCGCGTGTTGAGATATATGATAGAGTCGCCCAAACCGCCGCCACCACGCTTTCGGCCGTTGCAAAATCGTTAGGACTCTCACAAACAACATCAACCCCATCGTCAACTGTTCAGCAGATGCAATCAAAGACACCTGAATCTTCACCAAAGCCGACAGGCGCACCAACACAGCAAATTATTATTGGAGAAGAAAAAAATACGCCACTAACCGTCTGCAATTTTCAATCCCGTCAAGAAAAAATAAAATTCGGTATTCAGATTGCAAAAGGTGAGACGGGTCAGTATGCCACCGCTATTGATTGGGGTGATGGCACTCAAGCTCCCGCGCAGTTAATTTCCGAAACGCAAAAAACAATTGAACACGAATACAAAAATACAGGAACATACACCATCACCGTAGAAGCGGGAAATGGCACGAAAGAATATCGAATGTATAAAATAGTGTGCATCGAATAATGTTTGCAAACTGAAAAGTGTGCTACACTACGAGCAATGGATGTGCGCAGACGGAATGAGTGTGCGCGGAGTGGCATGGTGCCACTGAAAAGTATTATTTTTATTAGTACAAGTATTTTTGTTTCCATAACCCTCGGCTTTATCGCTGGGGGTTATTTTATGCAGGGTCACACAAAAACCGCCGATGCCTCGATGATAAAAGGAGAAGGAAATATGGAGGTCGGATTTTTAGAAAATTTTAAAAATGCATTTACCGCAACGCTGTCTGACGTATTTGGAATGGGGCAGTACGGCGATCAAGAAATTGGACGAGGGACGATTGATGAAGGAGAGAGAAATGTGAATATGGACGCGGTACTCGCAGATACAGGAGTTGAAAATGTAACACGGCAGAAAAACGAACAGGTGGTGGTGCCACGAGCGACAATAGAAAAAGCGATACAGAGCAGTAAAAAATTACCCAAAAAAAATTCGACAAAAATAGTGTATGCACAAGAACCGTGTATATTCCAAGAGCAATCCGCTCCGTCAGTATCGGCAGTGGTTGTCAATGAAATTGCATGGATGGGTGCACCAGTGCGTGCTGGTCAAACAGTTTCTACGGCTTCCGGCAATGAATGGATTGAGCTAAGAAATAAAACAGACGAATGGGTGGATATTGGAGGATGGCAACTCCGGTCAAAAGAAGGGGGGTTGCACGTTATTCTGCCACAAGACGCGACTATTGAGCCATTTGGATTTGCATTGTTCGAACGAGGTGATGATGAGACGGTTCCGGAAAAGGAAGCTGACGTAATATATAGTGGAACATTGGGTAATACTGGTGCACGATTGCAACTACTGACAAATAAATGTGAAATTGTTGACGAAGTCGATGCCTCGGCGGGATGGCAAGCGGGAGACAGTAAAACAAAACAAACAATGGAGCGTAGTGAAGATGGGTGGCGGACAAGTCGCTATGTTGGCGGTACTCCCAAAAGCGCCAACTCATCGGGAATTATCTTGGTTGTTGCAAAAAACGGGGTGGTAAAAACCGCCATAATAAAACCAGCAGCAACTACGGGTGGTGGATCGGGTGGAAGTTCGGGGCAGGGAGGGGGTGGCGGGGGAGGTGGTGGTGGAGGAACGTCGATTGTCGCGCCAGTGGTGTATCCAAAATTACTCATATCAGAAATTCAATTAGCCAGCGCGTCATCGTCTAAAGACGAATTTATAGAACTATATAATCCAAACACGCAGGCAGTGGATCTGACCGATTGGTATGTCCAGAAAAAAACAAAAACGGCGAGTGATTTTTCAACATTTGCGCCAAAAGATTTGTTTGCGGGACGAAGCATCCCCGCTGGTGGATTTATTGTCATCACGCATTCTTCCAGTAGCATTAACGCATCAATTATTTCTGACTACGGCATTGCTCCCGACAATGCCTTTGTGATAAAAAATCCAAACGGAGAAATAAGTGACACGGTAGGGATGGGGGAGGCAAATACCTGTGAAGGAATATGTGCGCCAAATCCGGCAGATGATGAAAGTATTCACCGCAAAAAAGCCACGGACGTGAGTGGGTTTCAAGATACGCAAAACAACAAAGATGATTTTGAAATATCAACCTGCCCAAGCCCAAATTCCGATGTTGTATGTTTGCCGTCGGGAGAAATAATAATCATTGTCCCACCACAGGCAACGTCCACCGCCACCAGCACGCCATCGGGAAATGGAACGAGCACGATTATTATCGCCACGAGTACACCGCCCGTTGCAACGTCCACTGCCACGTCCACACCGGTAGTTGTTCCACCGGTGGTGATTTCGCGAGTTCAAATAACAGGTGCGGTTGCGCACGCCACGCAAAATGACAGCATCCAATTTTGTAATAACAGCGAAACACTATCGGCAGATATTTCAGGGTGGAAATTGCGAAAACGAACAAAATCAGGAAGCGAAGATAGTGTTAAGGTAGTGCCAAGTGGGACAACGCTTACACCTTTAGGGTGTCTGATGTGGGCAAACAGTGCCGACAATTTTGCTGTCAGCGTAGGAGCGGGATTGGCAAGTACCGCAACCATTTCTAGTGATGCGAGTGTGGCGCTCATAGATACCAATGGCACGGTTCAAGATGCGGTAGCATGGGGAAGTGGACACAGTAATCCATTTATAGAAGGCAATTCGTTTTCGCAAAATCCGGAAATCGCAGGTCAATTTTTGAAACGAAAAGTTTTGGGCGTCAGTTTTCAAGACACCAATGATAACAGTGCTGATTTTGAATTGATTGAACCAACGGTTCTGCCAGTTGATCCCGCAAATTCCGCAACGACGACCGCTACCTCAACGTGATGTACGTGCTAGCTTTCCATAATTTTTGCCTGCTCGCAAATCATCTTGGTCTCACCGTTTCGGTATGACATCCGTCCTTTCACTGCCACTAATTGATTTTCGCTCCACACCGCGCTGGTCGCTTCTAATGTTCGCGCAAAGACAATTGCTTCCAGTGGTGTGCCACTTAAATCTTCCAATGTTGCAAAGAGCATTGCTTGACCGGATTTTGTAACTATTTTTTTAATGGAAGAAACTAAAGCCACACTGGTAAAAACTTTTTTTTCATCTTTGATAGTGACGGCGACAGAGAGCGGTGTAATGTTGTATTTTTTTAATTTTTCTTGAATAGCGTTTAGAGGATGATCGGAAAGATAAAATCCCAACAGTTCTTTTTCCCACGCCAATTTTTGTTGAGTAGTGGCGAGGGGTGATTCTTGTAATGTGAGTGTTGGCGTCGAAATAATTTTTCCACCAAATAAATTATTTTTCGCAGTGTCGGCGTTGCGTTTTAATATGCCTGAATATTTTACAATCTCATCAATATTTGAAATGACAGTGTTTCTGTCGATGCCCAAACTATCAAACACGCCAGTCTTCGCCAAACTTTCAATTGATTTTTTATTGAAATCTTTGTGTTGCATGCGGTTTACTAAGTCCATAAAATCAGCAAAAGGGCCATGACTCCCACGCTCCGCAACCAATGCTTTGGCGATTTCTTCCCCCACGTTTTTAATCGCAAGAAGTCCAAATCGAAGTGCGTCGCCTTCAGGCGTAAAATACACAGAAGAAGAATTTACATCGGGAGGAAGAATGGTGACATGCGCTTGTTTTGCTTCGCTAATTAAAAATGCTACGCGTTCAATATCGCCGAGTTCCGCGTTAAAAAGTGCCGCCATAAATTCACCGCGATAGTGCGCTTTTAAATACGCAGTTTGATAACCGATAAGAGCATAACAAGCCGCATGTGATTTGTTGAAGGCGTATCGAGCAAATGGAGGAAATAAATCCCAAATAGCTTCCGCCGTTTTTTTATCAATCCCTTTTTTCGCCATACCGGAAACCAATTTTTCGTGTTGCTCTTCAAGAAGCGATTTAATTTTTTTACCGATTGCTTTGCGAAGAGTATCTGCTTCTGGCAATGAGTATCCCGCTAAATCTTGCGCCAAACGCATCATTTGCTCCTGATACACACCAATGCCGTAAGTGGTTTTCATGATCGGCTCAAGAAGTGGGTGGAGATACGTGATTTTTTCTCGTCCATGTTTACGGGCAATGAATGAGGGGATAAGGTCGATCGGTCCCGGTCGGTACAATGCCACGAGTGCAATCAAATCTTCTAGTTCAGTTGGTTTTATTTCCTTCATATACCGACGCATACCAGATGATTCAAATTGAAATACACCAGTGGTGTCTCCTGCTTGTAAGAGCGCAAAGGCCGCGGAGTCATCAAGGGGAATTTTGCTAATATCAATAACTTCGCCCCGCGTTTCGCGAACAATACGCAGTGTTTCTTGGATGATGGTGAGGTTGCGCAACCCCAGAAAGTCAATTTTTAGGAGCCCTAAATCCTCAATGCCGTGCATTTCGATTTGGGTAATCACAATATCTTTGTCTTGTGGTGCAAATTGAATCGGTACCGTGTCAGTTAGTGGATCCTTGGAAATAACCGTGCCACACGCATGCATTGACGCGTGCCGCGCCACTCCTTCTAGGTGACGGGCGGTATCTATGAGTTTTCGAGCATTCGGATCGGTATCATAGAGTTGTTTTAATTCACTTACATCGCGTAGCGACTGATCAAGCCAGCCCTCCTTCATTCCCTGAGTAGGATTCATAGGAATGAGTTTGGCAACGCCATCGCAGAATCCATATGAAAGTCCCATTGCACGTCCGGCATCACGAATTGCCGCGCGTGCTGCCATTGTTCCAAACGTAATAATACCCGCAACATGATCATTGCCATATTTCTCGCGTGCGTAGGCGAGCACTTCATCGCGACGCGCATCGGCAAAGTCGATATCGATATCAGGCATTTGAATACGCTCGGGATTCAAGAAACGTTCAAACAGGAGATCGTATTTTAAGGGATCAATGTCCGTAATGCCGAGAATGTAGGCGATGATACTACCCGCGGCACTGCCACGACCAGGTCCGACGGATATCCCATGATTTTTCGCCCAGTTAATGAGATCTTGCACGATAAGGAAGTAATCGGCGAATCCTGTTTTTTCAATAACACCAAATTCATATTCCACACGCGCGCGCACGGCTTCACTGGGAGTTTCGCCGTATCGACCGGTAATACGTTCATTAATTAATTGTTTTAAAAAATCATTGGGAGAAACACCGTCGGGTTTTGGAAAATGGGGGAGTAATGTTTTTCCAAGCTCAAGCTCGACAGTGCATCGATCCGCAATAATGCCGGTGTTGGTAAGTGCTTCTGGTACATGCGCGAATTTTTCTTGCATGACGGGAATGGAAGTAAACGACAAGTCATCATCCTTCATTGTAAATCGCTTCTCGTCAGTTACTTTATTTCCTGTTTGTACTGCCAACAACACATCTTGATACTGTGCGTCTTCGCTACAGTTGTAGTGGCTATCTTGGGTGGCAACGAGGGGGATGCCGGTTTCGCGCGACAATCGAATCAGATCAGCTTCTATTTTTTCTGAATCGGGAAGTTTGGGATGTTTTTGAATTTCCAAAAAATAATTATCTTTCCCCATGATCGCTTGGTATTCGAATGCAATTTTTTTTGCTTCTTCAAATTTGCCGGCGAGTAACGCCTGATCGATTTCGCCACCCAAACACGCCGATAGCGCAATGAGTCCTTCGTGGTACTGGGTCAACAGCTCTTTGTCGATGCGTGGTTTATAATAGTAACCCTCAAGATGGGAAGCGGAAATGAGTTTAATAAGATTTTTCCATCCGGTGTTGTTTTCGCACAATAAAATAAGGTGATAGTATCGTTCTGTTCCTTCGCGACTGAAGCGATTTGCGGGGGCGACATATGTTTCGACCCCAATAATCGGTTTTATCCCTGCTTTTTTCGCCGCTTTATAAAATTCAATGGTCCCGTACAAGACGCCATGGTCGGTGAGCGCCATTGCATCCATCTCCAGTTCTTTTGCGCGATTCACTAATTCAGGAACTTTTGAAAGTCCATCAAGAAGGGAGTAGTGAGAGTGAACGTGAAGATGAGTAAATTTCCCCATTGATAAAAATCAGCGTGTGTTTGTCTATTTTAGCAGGTAATACGGATCGAAAAAACGGGTTGCCTTTTTATGATTTTTTACGTATATTTTCTGTATCAATTCGCCACCTTAGCTCAGCTGGTAGAGCAACGCTTTTGTAAAGCGAAGGTCCCCGGTTCGAATCCGGGAGGTGGCTCCATGAACATTTTGGTAACTGGACATCGGGGATTTATCGGAGGGTATCTATGGAAGGCTCTTGGTGATGTTAAAAAAATTGGTATTGATAAAAAAGAGGGAAACGATATTTTAAACACACCACTTCCTGATGTTGATTGTATCTATCACTTGGCGGCACAAGTCGATGTCGGGTCTTCAATAACAGATCCAATGGGTGATGCGCGAGACAACATCCTCGCTACCATTGCAATTGCGAAAAAATATCCGCAGACACGCATTATATACACCGCTTCTGCTGCAAGTTTAAACATCACGTCTCCATACGGACTTTCAAAAAAAACCGCCGCGGACTACATAAAATTATTTTGTAAAAATTACGTTATCGTAACACTCCCAAATTTATTTGGAGAAGGGGGACGTGGGGTGTTGGAAATTTTCAAAAACAACGACACCTGCACTATTTTTGGCGATGGAACGCAAACAAGAGATTTTGTGCATGTCGAAGACATTGCGCAAATGCTGTGTATGGCTCGTGAGTGGCCAGTCGGCGAATATGAATGTGGATCAGGATCCAGTACAACGATTTTAGAATGCGCCCGCATGACCGGTAAGAAAATCGTATTTGCCCCTGTTCGCGAAGGGGATATCTACGAATCAGTAATGCACAACACAACCCCCAATTGGATTCCCCAGATAAAAATCACCGACTATTTAAAATAATTTTTCGGCACAGTCTTTGTTTTGGTCCAAGGCAGCATAGTTTTATAGTATTGACTATATTAAATTTTTAATGTATGGTTTGAAAAGATATTTGAAATTCTATCAAATATTGTTCTATCGAAAGGAGTGTTGGTATGCCGTATAAGCAGAATTTTTATCAAATTCTCGAGGTTGATGCTGGGGTATCTACCGAGGTATTGGCCGCTGCTCGCAGGACGCTACTTCTCAAGTATGGAGTACGTGGGATGAATGATGATCCGACGAAAGCTGCCTGTATTGGTGAAGCGTATAATACGTTATCCGATCCCAATTTGCGGGATAGGTATAACAAAAAAACATTCTCCACTGATCGATTGATCGGAAGCTATGAACTTTTGGAGGAAATTGCAGAAGGCGCTATTGGCATCACGTACAAGGCCAATCATAAAGTTTTAAAAAAACTGGCATGCGTCAAGCATTGTAAATTCCTCTCGCGAGAAGCTCGACAAATCATGCTTGATGAAGCCGAGGCTGTCTGGGATATGCGTCATTACGCATTGCCTACGATGCGAGAAGTGTTGGAACTTCCGGATGGTTCGATCGCCTTGGTAATGAGCTATGTACCGGGTCCTACTCTGGCTCAAATTATTGAGAAAAATAAATCTTTGGATCCAGAGAATATGGCTTGGATTACGGAGCGGGTACTCAATGCGCTCCTATACCTTCATCATCATGGAGTCGTTCACGGTGATATAAAGCCAAGTAATATTATTGTCCAGCCTGATCGTCATATGGCGGTTTTGGTGGATTTTGGCTTGGCAATGAAAAATCCCACGCGGGAATCAAAGAACAAGGGATTTACGGAGTATTTTGCTGCTCCTGAAGCATTGAACCCTTCGTTGCCTCTTGTTCCCGAATCAGATTTTTATAGCTTGGGAATGACGATTGTCTATGCTCTTACGGGAAATATCGATTGCATAAAAGATCGAAAAATTCCCGCTAATCTTCCCAACGCTATTAAAGATTTCATAAGGAGAATGATTCAAAAAGATCCCCTTGCTCGGCCTTCATGGCACAAGGAAGATCTTTGCGAAACCATTAAACAAGTCAGACTTGATGCTTTTGGAAGGCGACGGTCTGAAATGAAATCAATTCCTAATTTCAGTTAAGAGAAAGGACGATTTGTATGTCTGAACCTTCAGATTACTCACCCGGAACTTGGGCAGGTCATGACTTCGGTGCTGCTCGCGAGGCGTACGATAAAAGCGCTGGTCGTAGCTATATGACCGCCAAAATAGAGAAAAAAGAGACTGCTGATTTAATTCCCTCATTCGTAGAAACTCTCTGCGAGAATCCCTTTGTCGTCATAACTGACGAAACGGGGTCAATGGGAAGGTGGCCGGCAGTTATTTTTTCAAAGTTACCGTATCTGGATCATGAAATCCGTACAGAATATTCTGGTCACAACGTCGAAATCTCTTTTGCAGCGATTGGCGATGCCTATAATGGAGAGGATTATCCGATGCAGGCTCAGTCTTTTGCAAGCGGTATTGCATTGAAAGATGCATTAACAAAGCTTGTCATTGAAGGTCTTGGTGGTACTGGGGATCGGGAAAGCTACGAAATTGCGGCACTGTACTACGCTCGAAACTGTCGCATGCCAAATGCCGTCCGTCCGATCATCGTTTTTATCGGAGACGAACGAACCTACGATTCCATTACTCCTGATATGGCAAAGAAATATACACGCGTTTCTCTTCAGCAAAAGATCAGTACAAAAGAAGTATTTGATGAATTGCGAAGAAAATTCTCGGTATATTTTATTCAAAAGCCATCAAATTCGGGAGAAGATCACACTCAAATCGTACGTAATCATTGGTCTCACCTTGTCGGCGATGATCATATCGCTCTTTTGCCAGATGCTGATCGTGTGGTTGATGTGATTTTTGGTATCCTTGCCAAAGAATTTCGAAAAATCGATTATTTTCGAAAAGAATTGGAGGATCGTCAAAAACC
This sequence comes from uncultured Candidatus Saccharibacteria bacterium, assembly GCA_964513095.1. Lineage (GTDB taxonomy): Bacteria > Patescibacteriota > Minisyncoccia > UBA6257 > 2-01-FULL-56-20 > JBDKGD01. The sequence goes on along the minus strand of CAZELH010000013.1, from coordinate 4,027 downwards.
CGAACAGGTCAAAATGGTGTATGAATCGTTAAGCACCATCCATGCTCTTCCAGAGTCAACTGCTCCTGAATCGAAGAAGTTATTGACTCCCGGAGGATCAACACTCCACAAATCGTTGGGTGAAACCAGCCCAAAACGCTTGTTACCATAAAGTAGTAGTGGGGTTTGGACGATCACCGTCCAACCCCCTTTCTTTATCTTTTTAGAAAAGGGGCGATTATGGATTTGAAAAATAAGTCATTGGAGTTGTTGGTTACATTACAACCAAGTTTTCCGCATTTTGCGGAGTTTGCTTCCGATCCTAGAATTTCTGGGGTTCGATTAAATACCGCAATGGTGTTTGTTGATGAACTTGAAAATGAGTTCAACCTTATGCGTCGAGTGCATTCAAGAGTGCCAGTGTGGTTTGATGTAAAGGGATGGCAGTTACGGATTGAGGCGGTGCATCGCAATTCAGAATATCTTGATATTACCTTGAACCATCCAATAAGCGTGGTGACTCCTACGCCAGTTCTTTTTAAAGCGGGAGCAGATTCGGCGCTGTTGGTAAATATTATTGAAGATGGTCGCCGACTTATTTTTAAGGGCGGTCCAAAATTTAATGTAATACCAGGAGAGTCAATCTGCATTCGGCATCCCACACTTCGATTGTCTGGCCCATTATTTACGGATGCAGAATTTCAAAAAATTGATATGGCAAAAGCTGCTGGGTTTCGGAATTTTTTTCTTTCGTATGTTGAAAGTCAGCGCGATGTTGATCAATTTCTTGAATTAGTGGGTCGTGATAGTACCATTATGTTGAAAATTGAAAATAAAAAAGGTTTGCGATTCGTAAGTAGCGAATTCAACAAACGAGAAAATCTTCGATTGGTCGCAGCTCAGGGAGATTTATACGTTGAGGTTAACCAGCCACACGATATATTGTCCGCATTGCGACTTATCATCGAGAAAGATCCAGAAGCGTGTGTTGGATCGCGACTTTTGCTCTCGATAAACCAAGGTCCAGTTCCGGAGCTTGTCGATTTTATGCAACTAGCATGGTTGTATGATGCTGGGTATCGGAGCATGATGTTGTGCGATGAAATTTGCCTGAAAGCAGATTTGCTCGATACCGCTGTGAACGCTTTTTCCTGTTTTCGAAGTTCGTACATTCGATAAAATTGCCCCGTCTCATAAGTGAGACGGGGTTTCTTTATCTTGATATTAAATAAAAATCAGCCAGCCATCTTTGTTTTGAGGGTGTTTTGTGGTAGTGTCGTGAGAGTGTCGGTTTTCTCGTCTTCCTATATAAGGATAAGAATACGAGTGTTTTTAACAATTTAAAAAGGGAGATTTGACTCATGGTTTTTAAAAGATTGTGGATTGGCGCGCTACTGATAAGTGTTGGTATGGCGGGATTATTTTTTGGTATGCACAGCAAAACGCATGCTCAAGAATGTTCCATGCACCAACTGGGTATCGATGGTTCTCGACCACTTGATCGCGCGTATGTTCAACGCGTTAGTAGACAGCTCTTGGTTTGTACAAAATCACCAGTGGAGATCAATGATTGTTTTGTGAACCGTCGTGCAATTACCGGAGTTGAATGGCGAGAAGTGTCGCATTCGGTTCCAAAAAATGGGACGGTGACACGAATATATGCAGTAACCGTTGCTGATTTTCTTGAAAAAGAAATTATTGCAAACGGATTTCGTGCAAACGAAGACGTGTGGTTTGTTGAAGAAAATAGCATGGTTGCAACAAGCACATATCAAAACGATGATTTCGTGAATACAGTTCCTGGGGTGAAAGAACGGTTAGATGTTATCCATGCTCCGCAGGCATGGGATGTGGCAACAACAGCAAATGGTTCAACGATTATCATTGATACCGATACTGGGTGCGATGTGAATCATGTGGATATCAAAAGCAATCTCTGGCAAAACCCCGGAGAAATACCAGACAATGGTATTGATGATGATGGAAATGGGGTTGTTGATGATGTCTATGGATACAATTCACTCCTTGGTACCGGCGCAGTGTCTGATGATAATGGGCATGGCACCGGCACCACTTCACTTGCCGCGGCGGTAGGAGATAACCGATTTGGTATTTCGGGTACTTGTCCGCACGTGCAAGTTATGATTGTAAAAATGTTGGATTCTTTCGGATCGGGAGATCAGGTAGCGGTTGCGGGTTGTTTTCAGTACATACTAATGATGAAATCTCGATTTCCGGAAACACACATGGTCGTTACGGCAAGTTGGATTGGTACTAATCCAACGTTTGCACAAAAAGAATTAATTGCTCAGCTCAATGATGCGGGAATTATCTTGGTGTGTGCATCGGGAAACACCGGTCTCAACATTGATGTAACCCCAGGATATCCGGCAGCATTTTCAGACGAGTTGCCAAATGTAATCTCAGTTGGTGCCACTGATTTGTTCGATAACCTCGCTGGATTTTCAACATGGAGTGGAAGCGGAACGAAGGTCCAAATTGTTGCTCCGGGTGTTGATATTCTAACTGCATATCCAGGACGACGTCGTTCTCCTAATAGCGATGACCCAAGTGGCTATCGAACATGGAGCGGTACATCGTTCGCAACTCCTCAAGTTGCTGGATATGTAGCACTTATGCTCAATGATCGCAGTCTTAAAACTGTTTCTGATATTCGTCTTCGATTATCAAAATCAGTAGATGTCATTGAGAAATTAAAACCATTTGTGGGGTGGGGACGATTGAATATGGCAAAATCGGTAACCGCATTTTCCAATAGACCACCCACAGCAAATGCGTCCGGTGTATTTACCGGAATTGTTGGCGAAGAGACGACATGGTCTGTGTCGGGATCCGATCCCGATGGAGATCCGTTGTATTTTTCTGTTCATTTTGCCGATGATCCGCGCACTGATACATTTACCCCAATTGCAAATAGAACTATTCGCAAAACTTTTGCAGTGACGGGGGTATATCAGTTTGCGATTATCGCCAGCGATCGATTTGCGCAGTCTGCTGTTTCGTTTGGGACAATTATCATTCGGGAAAAAAGACCAAACAAACCGCCAATTGCGCTCCTGACCGTCGAAGCTGGATCTCAAAATCATCCCACTGCGTTCTTTCTGGCAGGAAGCGATCCAGACGGTGACCCGATCGTTTTGTATACGCTTTCATACGGATATCAAAACCAACGCGCCACCTTCACTAAATCGCAGAAACCAACATTCTTCACCTACAAAGAAGCGGGGACATATACCGCAACCCTTACTGTTTCAGACGGGATTACAGAATCCGCTCCGACGGCAGTTGCGTTTGTAGTGAAACCAAATCAACCACCGCGAATAACCGTGCAAATCAAATCACAAACAGTGGTTGAAAATACACAAAACGTGTTTGTGGTAACGATCTCTGACCCAGATGGCGATGCAGTTACTGGAATGATCGATTTTGGTGATGGAAGTCAAAAAACAGTCATTTCAAAATCAGGAACATCTGAAATTTCGCATGCCTTTCCAAAAGCGGGCGAGTATTCGGTAATAGCCACCGTCACTGATGGTGCGTTAGTGGCAAATCCGTTGATTGTCTCAGTATCAGTTGTTGACACTGTTTTGATTTCGGCAACGTACACGAAACCCGCGAAAGCAGGTGCGGTAGGGAGTTTGTTTATCGATGCGGGACAATGTAGTTTTAGTGGCGGAGAAAACACCGTTATTACAATGACGATTGTCACATCGGGAAACAAGCAAATACTTGTCCAAGAATTTCGATTTAATAGCACAAAAGCGTATGTCCAAGGGGTAATTCCCGCAGGATCGACGCTGAGCGCCTCATCGAATTTTGGCGGTAGTTTTGGCCCTGTAAAAGTACAGGTATACAAAAAGTAAGAACGTTTCTAATGCAGAGCATGGCGATATACTAGCCATGCTCTTTTTTTAGCTTAAAAATTATGCACCGCTTGTCTTGGCGGTGCTTTTTGGATACTATAAACACAGCTTTTTTAAGCCGATGTAGCTCAGCTGGTAGAGCAACTCCATGGTAAGGAGTAGGT
>CAZELH010000012.1:0-20003 GCA_964513095.1 uncultured Candidatus Saccharibacteria bacterium | reverse complement strand
AGTCTGATGAAAACTCGATTACACGATTTGTGGCAGAACAACACAATGCACAAGGTGCGAAAAATCCGCGCAAAAAACAAAAAAATAATGCGAGAAATTCACGAAAAAATATACCAACTGGAAAACGAGCTAGACGATTCGATAGAGGAACTGAAAAGATGGAAAGAGATAGCGAGCAAACAAAATCCATCAAACAAAATCCTCGAAGAAATGGATGATAAAATATCGAAAACAAAAACAGAAATGGTTCACCAAGCAACACAAAAAATAAAAAAATACCGTGATTTGTCGGAGAAATACATAGAAACGGTGCTGGAAGAAGATAAAGAAACGCATACACTTGAAAATTGCACAACAAAAGCATTGGATAGCGTTATCTTCACCGTTGAAAAATTCACAACAATAGTAAAAGAAATAAAAGAAGATGAAAAAATAGGAAAAAAAATGATTCGAAAAATTCATCAAAATTAACCGCCCCCCCCCTGCAATCAGTATTGATTGCAGGGGTATTTTTTTACGCACACGAACATTGACAAAAACGAGTAAGCAGATACACTTGATAAATCAAAAGCGCGTGCTTTTGCAATAAGCAACTTGAAAACGAAAGGATTTGCTATGCATAACTTGTTTTGGTCGATCTGTAATTGGCTTGGCTTTGCAGCTATTGGAGCAGTAAGTGCACTACTGGTACTGGGAGGGAATATATGGCTCGGCGAAAAACTCTGCGAGATGCGAAGAAAGGTAGGGATGCACAATAACGAAAACAACAAAAGCATCTACGAATTGAGTTTAACGCAACTTCTCACACGTCTACTCTTTTTCCCAAGGACATGGAAAGACTCCGAGTGGTCAAATCGGGAAAATTATTCCGAATACAATCCATTCTTTCCTTTATTATGGGCTTTCTTATTTATCCCAAATGCGATATGGGGAATAATCAAAGCACCGTTTATTGTTGTTTCATGGAGGATGACAATACACAAAAAATCCTCATTACGAGCAATACGGAAATTGCTAAAAATCAAAAAAGGGATTGCCAAAACGGTAAAAAAATTTGACGACCTATACCATAGAATTTCAACGCAAATGAGACAGTTGGAAGAAAAAGAATGGTCGTCAAAAATAAAACCGGAACAAAAAATAGAAGCAAAAAAACTTTGGAATACTCTCAGTGAATATTCAAGGCAAATTTTGTGGCCAATGCAAAGCGAAATAGATAAGCTGTACAGCTGGTTAGAATTACAACAAAAAAAACTGCTAGCATACCACGAAAACACAACCCTCCTATTACCAGAAGAAATTCCGGAGGAAATAGGTGAATATGAAAGAGGGGTAGAAAAAGAGTGTCGAGAAAGATTTGCCGAAATTGAAACCGGATTAAAAGTTCTGCGAAACTTTCAAGAATTTAGAAAAAAGCAAAAAGAAGAAGATGAATTGGAAAGCAAAAAAGGAGCACTAGAATGCCTAGCGCTCATTGCTTCGACAGAGAAGATCGGGAAAGAAACCTACAAAATGTAGTCCCCCCCCTGCAATCAACGCTGATTGCAGGGGTATTTTTTACCCCATAAAAACTTGACAAAATAATAAATTTGGTGTACAAACAAAAAAGGAAGCTGGTGGTGTAATTCCATCTACCAATCCACTTAACAACACAAAAGGAGATTTTGTTATGAATACATTCGCACTGTATGTCGGATATTTCGTAATCCTCTTTGGGATCAATTACACAATAGGCAGTCTTTTTACCTTCGTATTAATGTGCATAAACAGGATAGTGCATAAATACAATCATCTGCCCTTGGAACAAGTCGTGTGGTGGAGAGCAATCTTCATCCCCCTCCTTTTTCCCGTTGCATGTTGGAAATCAAGCAATGAGCTCAAAAAGGTAATGAATGAATATAGCGCATTAGGAACTAACCCAAGGGTCAACACATGTTTTTGGCTGTTTATCCATGGAATACCGTTCATTGTTGGTCTTGTAGAAATTCCGTTCGTCATTTTCTTGCCTCGATTTCATGATTTTATCTGCCTTAACAAAGCGTATAAAATTAGGCAAATTCGAGTAATTCAAGATAGAAAGATCCGCAAGCTGTACAAGGAATACTACAAGCTATATGGTCGTTTAAACGGTCTGATAGCAACTCTTACTTCGATAAATCCAAAAGGAGACGAATTTGAAAGCTTTTACACAAAGCGCAATAATATGACTCGAGAATACACAAAGATCGCTGAAACGGAAGTATCAGACTTTGGAAAAAAGATTGAAAAGTGTGATCAATTAGTAAATCAACGAGTTAAAGATCTTTTGAGCAAAGAACAAAATCTTTCTCACGATTTCGTTGATGTGGAACTTCACGCTAATTTCAATGAATTGGAAATTATTAGCGAAGCTCTTCGCAAAAAAACTCGCGAGGCGATAAATGAAACACGAGAATGTTTAGGCGAGCCTAGACTCTCATAAAACATCTCCCCCCTGCAATCAATACTGATTGCAGGGGTATTTTTTTACTCACAAAAAAACACCCTACTCATTCGCAGGATGCTTTTTTTGTATTATTTCTTCAACTCGTTAACTCGCCAACTCTTTAACCCGTTAACAGTAAAAACCCTTTCGGGTTTTTACTTAATCTCTATCCCCATCGATCGAGCGGTACCGGCAATAATTTTCTTCGCCGCTTCGATATCATTTGCGTTCAAGTCAATCATTTTCTTTTCGGCAATTTCGGCAACATTCGCCCAACTGACGGTACCAACTTTTTTCTTGTTTGGCTCTGCGGCACCTTTTTCTACTTTCGCAAACTTACGAAGCAAGGCGGATGCAGGAGAAGTACGAAGCTTAAAGGTAAAACTTCGATCTTCATAAATAGTAATTTCGGCAGGCACGATGTCTCCCATCATCTCGCGAGTCGCATCGTTAAACTGCTTACAAAAATCTTGAATGTTTACACCGTGCTGACCCAAAGCAGGCCCGATTGGAGGAGCTGGATTGGCCTTACCGGCTTCAATTTGGAGTTTTAAGTTCGCTTTTACCTTTTTTGCCATAGTAATGAAGTATAGGCTAAAGAATACAAGAAAAGTCAATATATTGCAACCCCCCGATAAAAAGGGCTTAAAAAGCGTAAAATGGAACAAAAAAGAGGGGTATTACTACCCCTCGAAACTAACTCATTTCATTGGCAACGGTAATGCACAAAGAATGGCAGAGATGTGCCCATTCAACAATCGTATCTATCGATGCCGTAGAATCAAACATGCGAAACTCAATCGTTCCATGCGGTGAAATTCGCATAATTTTCCAGCAAGAACGAGGGTCGCGATGAAATTTGTTGCGCACGGCAAACCGGTAGAAGTGCTTCCAGTCTTTAAATGGTACAGGCATATAATCCGACACAACACGTTTATACAAACGCATTCGCTTTCCGTCAGAAATATCTCCTTGCCTACACAAAAAATCAATATACGAAACGACCTTGTTGTGGACAAAAAGCGCGGTGGCATGATCGGGCATTCCGATGTGAATGTGGACACCGATAATGCGACACGCGGCAGACAAAACAGATCGATCCATAGACCGAGAAATCAACGCGTACCGACCAGAAGGATCGGGATACACATCAAGTGGCAAAGAAGACGGTGCGACCGTCTTGTAAGACCGATGCACATTGAGTTTTTTTTCAACAACGGAAATAATGCGATCATTCGCCACAAACCGATCGGATATCTCATGAAGAAGACATGGACCGATTCGCTCTTCAAGTTGACACGCCGACAACTCATACCCAAATGCATCCGATTGGGGTAATGCCGACAAAAAACGCGGAGCAATGGGAATAATATCGCCTTTTGTGTTTCGCAAAAAACATTCCCGCTCAATTCCCACAAAAAAACTCTTTGCGGGATCAAATCGAAACAATTTCATGAACTGTTCCATGCTAACCTCCTATTCTATTTAAAAACAACATAACGTATTTCAAGAGAACGAAATGTATCTCTTGGTACACCATAAAACCATAAAAAACAAAAATTATCAACCCCCCCAATAAAAAGACAAGGTTTTTATTGTTTTCACCCTATTGGCTACTTGTAGTGATCCTGCCGGCAGGCAGGCGTAGTCGAACTAGTGACTATACCCTAACTACTTTTTTACTAAAACGGTAACTCATCCGCCTTTATCTCCCCCTCATCCTCAACGTCAATTATAGGAATGTCTTCTTCCTTTAATTCTTGCGTGACCTCGGCAGGAGTAGACTGCGCCTGATTGGCACTTGGCGCAGAAGCACTCGAGGCATTTCCTTTATTCCATGAACCAGATACGGGAGATCCCATACCCGCCCCACGAGGACCGAGCTGGAGTCGTTCACAAACAATTTCAGTAGTCTTTCGAGCCTGCCCCTGCTTATCAGTCCATGATCGAGTCTGAAGCCGTCCTTCAATCATTGCCATCGCTCCTTTCGTTAAAAACTGACTGGCAATTTCCGCTTGCCTGCCCCACAACACAATGTTGTGGTATTCAGTTTCTTCTTGCTTGCCACCATTTTTATCAGCCCGAACGCGATTGGTCGCAATACTCACCGTCGCAACAGCCATACCCGACGGAGTAGTTCGCAACTGGGGATCACCCGTTAACCGTCCAATGATAAAAACTTTATTGAGATTCATAATGGCTTAATGATAGCCAGTCACATATCAACTGGCAAGCAATACAAAAACACCCTGCTTATTGGCAGGGTGTTTTTGTATTTTTTATAACCCACTAACCCTTTAACCGGTAAACTCGCCGCGCCCTTCCGAAACCTTGGTGAAGGAGGGTTAACAGTATTTGGCTTTACATTACATCATCTCTTGAATCGTTTTCTCCAAGGCTTCGTTAGTCAAAGCACCACCATCAGTGGCTTTTTTTGTCTTTTTTACACCACCCTCTTTTTCCTTCCCTTCTTTATCTTTTTTCTCCTTCTTTACTTTTGGTGGTTTCACCGGAGGGACAACTAATACCATCCCTCGAATAATATGCTGATTATGAAGCATCTCCTTTTCAATCATCTTCGCTGATTCTGGAGAAAGAAGCACGTGAAGATAGGTAAACACGGCGTGAGTAGCCTTTTTTATTGGGTACGCGAGCGCAAGACGCTTTGGAGCTCCCTCCACCAAGACCTGACCGCCATGGGCGGCGATCATGGTCTTTATCTCCTCATATGAGCCTTCTTCAGGCATCATGAGGGCTATTTCATAAGTCTTTTGCTGAATATCTGTGGTTGTTTGCATAACGTGAATGTGAGAATGCTACCCTATTTTCTGGGTATAAGTCAAATAGGAAAATCGATTATGATTCGTGTTCCTGATCGACTTTTTCGCTTGCCAAAACCTCATCAGTTACCGCCTCAATGGCACTCGGATACGGAATAAGGCGACCAATAATGACGTTTTCCTTCAAGCCTCGCAATGGGTCTATCTTGCTCTCAATAGCGGCCTTTACCAACATACGAGCGGTGTCTTGGAAGGATGCAGCGGACAAGAAGCTTTCAGTAGAAAGCGACACACGGGTAATACCGTTCAACATTTGTTGAGCACGAGCAGGACGAGCATCGTTTGCCTTTAACTGACGATTCGTTTCAAAGAATCGAGACTTGCTAATGACTTCACCGATCACAAAATTGCTATCTCCCGGCTCTTTAATACGAACACGAGAAAACATTTGACGAACGATAACTTCAATGTGCTTGTCGTTAATAGAAGCACCTTCCGACAAATAAATACCTTGCACCTGATTGACGACATACGAGATAACATCACCAATACCCTTCAAAGAAAGAAGTTCTTTCAAATCAACGTTTCCTTCGCTCAACTGTTGACCCTTTTTAACTTCACTACCGGCAGTGATAGACAAAAGCATAGTGCGAGGCACGACATACTCGATCATTTTTCCTTTCTTACTATCATCGCGAATAAAGATAGTACGCAAATTATTCGCATCTTCAATCTTTTCAACAAATCCATCAACCTCACACAAAATGGCCTTACCTTTTGGAGGACGTGACTCAAAAATTTCTTCAACACGAGGTAAACCATGAGTAATGTCAGCGCCGGCCGTACCACCTTGGTGGAAGGTACGCATTGTAAGCTGAGTACCCGGTTCACCAATTGATTGTGCAGCCAACACACCAACCGCGGTACCAGGACGAACTGGCTGATGATCGGAAAGGTCTAATCCATAACACTTCACGCACAATCCATACAATGTCTTACAGGTGATTGGAGAACGAATTTCAACATCTTTCACATCAGAAGCATCGATAAGCGCCGCTTTTTCCTTCGTAATAATTTCATCAGCTTTCACCAATACCTTATTACCAGACTTTACATCGTGAAGAGTTGTGCGACCAAACAAACGACTCGCAAAAGTACGATTTGAACGCTCAGTATCAGCACGATTTGCGATTAATCCTTCCTTGGTACGACAATCATCCTCTTGAATCATTACATCTTGAGCAACGTCAACCAATCGACGAGTCAAGTATCCGGCTTGAGCAGTTTTTAACGCAGTATCAGTCGTTCCTTTTCGGGCACCATGGGTTGAAATAAAGTACTCAAGCACTCCAAACCCTTCTTTGAATGACTTTGTAATAGGAAGTTCGATAGTCTCACCCTTTGGGTTAGCCACCAAACCTTTCATACCCATCATCTGCACGATAGACGCCCAGCTCGCACGAGAACCGGAGTTAACAATCTGGAAAATAGGATTTTCAGATGGCAATGTCGTAGTAACCAACTTCGCAACTTTTACCTTCACTTCTTCCCAAATTGAAATGACGCGAGCCCGACGCTCAGCAATCGTCAACAAACCTTGCGCATACTGATCAATAATCTCAAGAACTTCTTTTTCTGCTTTTTCAATAAGCGCTGCTTTTTCCTTTGGAATAACCAAATCTGCCATAGCAAACGTAATACCAGATCGAGTTACCATATCAAACCCAAGGAGTTTTAATTTGTCGATAATAAGAGCGGTTTCATCAAAACCTTTCGCCGCCAATACTTTTTCAATCGTCGACATCAATTTCTTCTTCGTCATCGTTTCATTGACGAATTCAATGGAATTTTCAATGGCGCTATTAAAGATAACGCGTCCAATACTCGTTTCACGCTGATCACCAATGCGAACCAAATCACGCAAATGAACAATGCCGAGATCCATTGCCATGAGCGCTTCATCTTCGCTTGCAAAATTCTTTTTCACTTTTGCATTCTCATCGTTAAGCGAAGTGAGGTAGTACAATCCCAAAATCATATCATTGCTTGGAGCAGTGATAAGATCTCCTGTTGCTGGAGAAAGCAAGTTGTTGCTCGCATCCATAATCTCCCGTGCCTCCTCTTGCGCGATATCGGACAACGGTACGTGCACAGCCATCTGGTCACCATCGAAGTCGGCGTTAAATGCCTTACAAACCAATGGCGGAAGCTTAATAGCAGAACCTTCAACCAAAATTGGCTTAAAGGCTTGAATGCTCAAACGGTGCAATGTTGGAGCACGGTTCAAAAGCACGCGACGATCCTTAATAACTTCTTCTAAAATTGACCACACTTCGTCCCCTGCCGCTTCAATTAATCGATTCGCGGCTTTAATATTGTGCGCCATTTCACGACGAATCATCTCACCAACAACAAACGGACGGAACAACTCAAGCGCCATTTTCTTTGGCAAACCACACACATTGAGTGGCAACTTTGGACCAACCACGATAACCGAGCGACCAGAATAGTCTACGCGCTTACCCAACAAGTTCTGACGGAACCGACCCTGCTTTCCTTTCAACATATCAGCCAACGATCGTAGCGGGCGACGTTGCGCGGACAACTGCTGTGAACCAAATCGAGCAGAGTTATCAATCAACGCATCAACAGCTTCCTGTAACATACGTTTTTCATTGCGCACAATAACATCAGGGGCTTTGATTTCAAGCAATTTCTTTAATCGATTGTTACGGTTAATAACGCGACGATACAAATCGTTTAAATCGGAAGTGGCGTATCGTCCACCATCAAGAGCAACCATCGGGCGCAAATCTGGTGGCAACACAGGAAGCATCGTAAGAAGCATCCATTCGGGACGCGTGCCTTGCGCAACCATTGCGCGAATCATCTTCAAACGATTCAATGCTTTTGTTTCACTTGCAGGATTTTTGGCGCGGGAAAGATCGGCTTCGATGCTTTCAACCTCTTTCTTCAAATCCATGCGCTGTAAAATCTCAAGAACGGCTTCCGCACCTGAACCAGCACGAAATACGTGTGCAAATCGACGAGCAAGATTAAAGTACTCGGCTTCTGCTAAGACCTGACCAGGGCGCAAATCTTCAAGAAGAAGTTTTAACTGTGAAGCAGAGCCAGTCAATTCAGTGCGACCCTTTTTATCAGCATCTTCAACCTTATCAAGCTTTACCTTAAGTTCACGGTCGAGCTCTACTAATACTTGGTTGCGCGCCTCTTCGTCCACTCGAGTCACAATGTACGCCGAATAATAAATAACACGCTCTAATTTACTGGTTTGAACATCAAGCACCAAACTTAAACGAGAAGGAACGCTCTTCAAAAACCAAATATGGTTGACTGGAGAAGCAAGCGCAATATGACCAAATCGCTCACGACGAACCGACGCCTTAGTTACTTCAACACCACACTTGTCACACACAATACCCTTATATCGAATACGACGATATTTTCCACAGTAACATTCATAATCATTAGTTGGACCGAAAATTCTTTCAGAAAAGAGTCCGTCTTTTTCAGGACGCTGGGTGCGATAGTTGATAGTTTCAGGCTTAATAACTTCACCATACGACCACTTCATAATATCGTCAGGTGACGCAACAGAAATTTTGAGCGCCTTAAAGTCTGGTTTTTGATCGGGATGCGTTACGGACTGTTCCATCATCGGCTCAACGTTAAACGCCAACGCTTTCAATTCGTTTACCAATACGTTAAATGATGCGGGAATATTTGGTTCTTTAATCACCTCTCCACGAATAATGGATTCGTACGCAGAAGATCGTCCAGCCACATCGTCTGATTTAATCGTGAGCATTTCTTGCAAGGTGTGGCGAGCGCCGTACCCTTCAAGTGCCCATACTTCCATTTCTCCAAAACGCTGACCACCGAACTGCGCTTTTCCACCCAATGGCTGTTGCGTAATCAATGAGTACGGACCAATGGAACGAGCGTGTACCTTGTCATCAACCAAGTGGTTGAGCTTCATAATATATACATGTCCTACAGTCACTTCCTGATCAAAGGCTTTTCCTGTTCGTCCATCAAACAATTGGATTTTTCCGGACTCCGGCAGCCCAGCTTTCTTTAACTCGGCACGAACTTCCGTTTCAGTAGCAGAATCAAGACCAGGGGTAATCGCACGATATCCCAATGTTCCCGCTGCCCATCCAAGATGAGTTTCTAAAATCTGACCCAAATTCATACGACTTGGCACACCAAGGGTGGTAAGCACGATATCTACCGGCGTACCATCGGCAAGATATGGCATGTCTTCCACAGGTCGAACCTGTGAAATAACACCTTTGTTTCCATGACGACCGGCGAGCTTGTCACCTGCCTGCACTTTACGCAAAACTGCGATCTCAACTTGAATACGCTTAATAATCCCCGGTTCGAGTTTATCGCCCTGTTCACGATCAAAAATTTTAATACCAATAATACGACCCCGTTTTCCGTGAGGGAGAACGAGAGAAGAATCTTTCACATCGCGAGCTTTTTCACCAAAAATCGCACGCAACAATTTCTCTTCCGCGGTTAATTCCGACTCACCCTTTGGTGAAATTTTTCCAACAAGAATACTGCCTGCATGTACTTCAGCACCAATACGAACAATACCCTCTTCATCTAAATCTTTTAAGCGATCTTCAGAGACGTTCGGAATATCAGGAGTTGGAATTTCAGCACCCAATTTCGTGTCGCGAACATCGACTTCATAATTTTCAATGTGTATAGAGGTAAACAAGTCATCTCGCACCACGCGTTCGGAAAGGACGATAGCATCTTCAAAATTCGCGCCATCCCAACACATAAAGGCAACTAACAAATTTTGACCCAATGCCAAAACTCCATTATCAGTCGATGGTCCATCAACCAATACATCTCCTTTCTTTATTTTTTGACCAGATACAACCAATGGACGTTGTGAAATACAAGTAAATTGGTTCGATCGTTTAAATTTCTCGAGCTTATAGGTGACGATATCTTTTTCTTTGGCGTACTTTACCTTCACATGATCCGCGTCGGCAGAAATAACCTCACCATCATCATGAGCAATAACCACATATCCGGAATCAGCGGCAACCTTTGCTTCGTGTCCCGTTCCAACCAATGGAGCGGACGGACGAATAGATCCAACAGCCTGCCGTTGCATGTTTGAACCCATCAAGGCTCGGTTTGCATCATCGTGTTGCAAAAATGGAATAAGTGATGCCGCAACACTCAAAAATTGCACAGGAGCAACCTCGATAAATTCAACCTCCGAAGCAGGGCATGTTCCGGGAGTACCCGCAATACGCGCCTCAACAATATCTTCCACTATTTTACCGTTATGACAGGCCGTACCAGCATGAGTAATCTTATATTTTTCTTCCTCTAACGCATCAAGCCACACAATCTCATCAGTAATCTTTCCATTTTTTACACGAGCATACGGGGTTTCCAAAAAACCAAACTTATTCAACCGTGCATAGTTTGCAAGGTGGTTAATAAGACCAATGTTGCTTCCTTCTGGAGTCTGAATCGGACAAATGCGACCATAGTGACTGCGATGGACGTCACGAACTTCAAAGCTAGCACGTTCACGAGTTAACCCTCCAGGGCCCAAAGCAGAAATACGACGCTTGTTTTCAACTTCAGCTAATGGATTGACTTGATCCATAAATTGAGACAATGAAGAAGAAGCGAAGAATTCCTTCACAACAGAAGAAACGAGACGGAAATTGATAAGCTGAGAAGCGGTGATATTTTCCTTCTCTTGGATGGACATTCTATCTTGTACCGCGCGACGAACACGCGCCATACCAACACGCAAACGACTCTGCAATAATTCACCAACAGCCTTCAATCGTCGATTTCCAAGATGATCAATATCATCAGCTTGAGCGCGAGGATCATTGTTCAAAGAAATAATCTCACGAACGATACGAACGATATCTTCCGCTTCCAACATGCGGGTTTGATTCTTTTGGTCAGCATTCAAACGTTGATTCATTTTGTATCGACCCACCGCTGAAAGATCGTAGCGATCAAATCGTTGAAACATACCATCAATCAAACTTTTTGCGGTTGCGGGAGTAGCAGGGTCTCCGGGACGCAATCGATGATAAATTTCCATATATGAAGCATCGACATCTTGAGCAATGTCTTTTTTAAGAGTGGCCTGCAAATGATTGACCATTCCAGTGTCAATATCAGCAAACTTTGCCATCATCTCTTCAGTAGACAATCCAAAAACACGCAATAATTCCGTTACAGGGAATTTGCGTCGACGATCAATTTTTACCGCAATACTTCCATCGGCTTCAGTTTCAAACTCAAGCCATGCGCCACGATTTGGAATAACTTTTGCCCCAAACACCTGCTTACCACGAACCATATTGGCAACAAAATACACGCCAGCAGAGCGAATCAACTGTGGGATAACCACGCGTTCAACACCATTAATGATAAACGTACCTCGAGGAGTCATTACCGGAAACTCACCCATGTAGACTTCCTGATTTTGAACTTCACCGCTCTGTTTATTTACCAAACGAACCTGAGAACGAAGTGTCGCTTCAAAGGTTGCATCTTTCAATCGTGAAGTTGTTTCATCGTATTTTGGTTCATCAAAATGGTACCCATCAAAGAAAAGTTCGAACTCCTTACCGGTATGGTCTTTAATGGGAGAAATTTCTTCAAAAAGCTCTTGTAATCCGGCTTTCAAGAACCAATCATATGACTGGACCTGAAATTCATTTAAATTAGGGAGATTAATAAGAGGATCAAACTTAGCAAAATTTTTAGCAGGCAAAAGTGCAGTTGAGGTACGGGTTGTTTTGTGAGGCATCATATTTTTTGTATAATGAGGAAAGGTAATTTTTTATAAAACTCTTCTCTAACGAACCAGCGCGAAGCAAAGAAACTTTGGTTCGACCAAGCCATACGGAGGTGGCGGAGGGGGAGCTTCTAAAAACGCACAAAAATCCGCTGTCAGGCGGACAAAGAAATGAATTATGGTGTTCATAAAAATAATAGGCATGCACGAATAGAAAAGTGGTGGAGTGTCTTTTTAGTGCACAAACGACTAAAGAAAGCCCTAGAAGAAAGATAGAATGTGTCTCGCGAAAAACAACTATTTTATCTTGCCAGTCGCATTCGATAATTTATAAAAACAGAAAAACCTAAGAGCCAAGGTACTGGTGCCGATTTTGAACGTGTTCGGTAAACGTTTTTGAAAAGATGGTTTTTTGTGTTTGGGGGTCAGAAAGATAGAACCAATAGGCCGACGGTGTGGGGTGTAAAGCAGCCGAGATAGCAGACAAACCAGGGTTCCCTATCGGGCCTGGCGGAAGTTGTCTCTGTAGATATGTATTGTAAGGGGATTTTATTTTGAAGTCAAGGGGGGTCAGTGGATAACAATGGCCCTGGTAATTTTTCTGATCTTGCTGTTTCAAATAGCAGATAGAGGCATCCAACTGGAGTGGCATACCAACCGATAAACGCTTTTCAATAATCCCCGCCACCAACTTTTGATCAACCGAACTACGCACCTCATTCTCAAGCAATGAAGCAATCGTAAGAATTCGATTAACAGCAGTCGGATTACTTGGCAATAACTCCTTTGTTTTTTGAATGAAATTACTCTGAAACTTCTCAACAACCTCCTGTACAGTTGCATCAGTAAATAAAAAGTACGTATCCGGAAACAACATGCCCTCCAAATGATGATCCTGTGCATACGCAATAAAATCATCCGCATCAAGAACCTGAGCAGAATCCAAGATATCCCCAATATCATAGATATTGCTTCCCTCTGGGATAGTTACACTCACCACACGATGCGGACCAGCAACCAACGTTGCATACAATGCCCGAATAGTAGTGGGGGTAGGAATTTTATAATTTCCGGGTTTCAATTTCCACGCATTGCCAGACAAAAGACCATACGACAGAAAGAAAAGTTTTGAATGAATCAATCCAACATCTCGCAATTTATTCGCAATAGCAGAAACACCGTCTGACGGTTGGATGGAAACTTTCACCACATCAACTTTGCCGTTTACTATTTTGCCGTTTGCAAAAACACCAACAATTAAAAAAATGGGGGCTACGACACATGCAATTAACACCAATACACGAATATTCTTCATTATTGTGATTTTTTAATACTATAAATAACTGCCAATAAAAAAAAGTTTACCAACAAACTCGAGCCACCATAACTTAAAAACGGATAGGTAACACCGACAACCGGCAACAAGCCAGTAGCAGATCCCGTATTGATAGCGAAATTAATCCCCCACATCATCACCGCACCTAAACACAAAAACTTTTCAAAATTACCCGACGCAACTACTCCAACTCGAAGAACCGCCAATTCAAGCGCCACGAATGCACCGACAACAACCAAACCTCCAATCCACCCCCATTCCTCAATAAACGCCGAAAGCACAAAGTCATTGGCAGGCTCAGAAAGAAATCCGAGTTGCGTCTGAGTCCCTTGTCCGTACCCCTTCCCCCACCACCCAGCAGAACCAATGGCAATTTTTGATTGAATCGTACTGTAGTTCACCGTCAACGCATTTTTTTCAGGATAAAAAACTCCCAAAATTCGATCTTTTTGATATGTCTTTAATCCAAAAAACCATACGGCAGGCGACGCCAGCGTTACCAAAAGAAGCGATGCGGCAATATATCGTTTCGGTAAACCACTTGCTACCAAAAAACCACTCCAAATCCCAAAAAGAATTAACGCCGAACCCAAATCAGGTTGGGCAAGAGTCAATACAAAAGGTACAAACAATATTATAAAAGAAATAATAATATTACTCATGCGCGCAATCGCGATGTGTCGACGAGCAAAAAATTGCGCATACACAACAATCAAGGCAACCTTCGCAAGCTCAACAGGCTGAAAGGAAGCGAATCCGACAGTCAACCACCCCTGTACATTACGAATCGTTGCTCCTCGGGTAACCACCACGGCCAATAAAATAACAGCAAAGCTGTATAAAAGAAGCGTAAACCAGCGATAATTAAAAAACATTCGCCAATCAACAACAGAAAACACAAAAACAACCGCGCACCCAATAATAACCCACGCGAGTTGAAGATAGAAAAGATGCAAAGAGATACTCGATACAATGAGCGCGCTACACACAAGCAAAATACCGACGGGTACAAAAAGAGCGTACATGAAAAATAAAAAATTAATTTCGAGCAGGCGGTATAATCACCACTTGAGTAGAAGAAGCCACGACATCGGGAATGGTTGGATGAATTATAGTAAATGCACGGGTTTCATTCGGGGCCACGCCATCAAGAATAGTTTGCGAAAAACCGACCAATTGACCGAAAGTACCATAAAACAACGCAATCGCCGGTATGTGTGAAAGGGTAAGGGCATCATCGTTAGTAAACTGACCATTAACCACTAACTGATTTTGAGTTTGCAACAAACGAAACTCCTGCAATCGAAGAGCGGGTTTACTAAAATCTTTCGCCGGAATCCAATGGGGCGTGCTGATAAGAGCTTCAATACGAGCAATACGAACAGGCGGTATCGTTACTGAACCATCGGTCTTTAGAATCGTAATGTACTTTGCTTCTCCAGCATACATATGAGACATTCCAGAAATATCAACGAAACGATCTTGGGCGTCGTACACACGAAAGGTGTACGTAAACGAAGGAGCCGCAAATGAAAGATTGGGATTTTGAATACGAGCAACAATACCAAAAACCCCCGGCACCGGACTAAATGCCTGCGGACTTCCAACCACTTCGATATCACGAATATCGCTAGGAATACACACGCGAGCACATACCCCACCACAATCAATCCCCTCCTCATTTTGATTTTGTCGATTATCAAAACAGGTGGCATTAGGTTTTAAAAACCAATACAACAAAAATGAAATACCAGTAACCACGGCTATATAAAAAAGACCGTAGACAATCTGCTTTACTAAGCGATTCATATCATTTATTCTACCCTACTCTTTCCGAAAAATCATGCGGGAACAAAAAAGGCCCGACGGTTTTCGTCGAGCCAAAATCCCAAAAGTTAGCGAGAAGCAATAACAGGTTCGTTAAAAAGCATCAGCAACTCGTCACCATCGTCACCATCTTCCAAAAAAAGACCTACGCACCTATCAATGTCAGAACCAACTTTACTCGCCATATTCGTACCGACAAAAGTCCGAATTTCCTCAATCGTCATTGGCTCTGAAAATCGCGTACCGTCTGGACGATGACGATTCTCTATATTTTTAGAAACATCGACAGCTTGACTGATGGCTCTCACAAAACACTTCCTAGACGATGCAATAAAAATAGCCAACACGTCACTTTTGGGTGAATAAGGCTGCCAAAACAGTAATCGATATCGATTTTCCGAATTTAGATCGGGTTGAGGAATAACCTGTAAGGCTTGAAAATTCATGTCGTCCTCCAAAAAGAAAAAAGTGAAAAGGGACGTGTCACGAAACACGCAGAGAGTACGATTAAAAAGCTATGAATTGTATACCTTGAAATTCCACGAAAGTCAATCTCTCTGCTATTTACGACTTGTCCTGAACCTCGCCGAAGGATTCACGTTTTAGGTTTCGCGACTTGTCCTGAGCTTGTTGAAGGGTTCACGATTCAAAGGTCGCATTAAGGGGAAAATAACCGTCTCACGAATAGGTTTGTCCATCAAAACCGCAAACAGTCGTTCAGAAACACCAAATCCAGCGGCTGGAGGCATCCCATACTCAAGCGCCTCAACAAAACTTTCATCCATAAATTGAGCCTCTACGTCGCCACCAGCTCGAAGCGCCTCCTGTTGCTTAAACCGTTCTCGCTGATCAATAGGATCGTTCAATTCTGAAAAACCTTTCCCTAATTCGGTTCCCCCTGCCACAACTTGAAATCGCTCAACAACAAGAGGATTTTTTTGAGATCGCTTCGCCAACGGTTCGATATCGACCGGTGGATTAATTAAAAAACACGGCTGAATAAGCGAAGTGCGAATTGTTTTTTTAAAAATAAGATCAATAAGTCTCCCCTTTCCTTCGTGGGGTTCTGGTTGTAACCCCAAAGAAAGTGCTTTTGCACGAAGTTCATCGGTTGAAGCACTGACAGGGCTAATGCCATTCACCTTCTCAAATTCACGGCAGTAATCAACGGTTTTCCATTTCGTACCCCAGTTTATTTTCATATCACCACGATGAGTCACCAAACCGCCAGTAGTGTTCTTGATAACTTTTTTATACATTTTTTCTACCATCTTCATTAAGTCTCGGTACTCATGGTATGCCCAATAAAATTCAAGCTGGGTGTAGTCTTGTAAATGTTCGCCGTCAATACCTTCATTGCGAAAAATACGTCCGATCTCAAACACTTTTTCATATCCCGCAACCAGTAATTTTTTCAGCGGAAGTTCAAGCGAAATGCGCAAGAAAAAATCTACTCCAAGCGCGTTATGATGAGTGACAAACGGTTCAGCCTCCGCGCCCCCCGGAACTGATTCAAGTACCGGATTTTCAACTTCTAAAAAACCTTCGTCAAGTAGATAATCACGGAACGTTCGCCAAAAAATGGCTTTCTTTTTAAATAATTCAGCGGTTTCTGGGTGAAGCAAGATATCCAAATATCGATTACGCAACCTCGTATCTGTTTCTTCGATGCCGAACCACTGCGAAGGAAGGGGGCGAAGTGCCTTGGCAAGCATAGTGATAGAGCGAGCTTCAACGCTCTTTTGACCTCGTTTTGTTATAAAAACAGGACCGGTAACACTAATAAAATCACCGCCATCGAGCGTTTGTTGCGCGCGCGCAAAGTCTTTCACTACATCTGATTTTGCAACCACCTGAATAACACCCGTTTCATCTTTCAAATCAATGAACAACAACGCACCCTGATCACGCAATGCGATAATACGCCCCACCACGCTCACCTTCTTTTTTGCAGTTTCTATTTTTTTAAAATCCGTCAAAACAGCCCCAATGATATGAGTTCGTTTTACGCTAATGGGATACGCGGAAACACCCCGATCTTCGAGCAAGGCAATTTTTTTCTTTCGTTCTTGTATCAAATCTTCAAGCATTGCCGTTTCGAATATAAGGGTTTCGTCTATTTAATACTGACTATTTTAAACTCGGCTTCACCCGATGGAATATGCGCAACTACGTCAT
This sequence comes from uncultured Candidatus Saccharibacteria bacterium, assembly GCA_964513095.1. GTDB lineage: Bacteria > Patescibacteriota > Minisyncoccia > UBA6257 > 2-01-FULL-56-20 > JBDKGD01. The sequence continues at coordinate 2,589 of CAZELH010000012.1, read as the reverse complement.
CTCCGGCGGCATGACCCAAAAATGCCTTACCCAACGGTGATTCATTTGATATTTTACCATTGACAGGATCAGCTTCTTCGGAGCCAACAATGGTGTAGGTGTACTGCTTTCCATCACGCTTCACCGTAACCGTCGAACCAACACTCACAAACTGACCACCAGAATTCTCAGTGATAATTTGAGCATTTTTCACCATCTCCTCAAGCTCCACGATCTTCATCTCAAGTTGGTTTTGCGCCTCTCGAGCCTCGGTGTACGCGGAGTTTTCTGATAAATCACCGTAATCCTTGGCTTGGCGAAGCATTTCTGCCACCTCTTGGCGTTTCACAGTCTTTAACGTTTCAAGCTCTTTTTTCAGATTTTCGAGCTTTTCTTTACTTACATACACAGATGTCATAAATAGATAAAAGAGTAATAAAATTATACGAAAAACGATATTTTATGGATTCTTTAAGCCATACGAATTGATCCATAACCACCAGCGAATTGTAAAAGTTTCAAGGAGAACTTTCAAGTATGCGGACGCTCCAACGTGGGAATTAGGATCATTGACCCAGCGAATAGGAACTTCTTTAATTCGATACCCCAATTTTTTTCCCAAAGCCAAAAGTTCCACATCAAAACCCCATCCCACAATCTTACTCTTTGAAAATATCGCTTGAGCAGCATCAGCAGAAAATGCCTTAAATCCACACTGGGTATCCCAAATACCCCACAAGCCCAGCACAATCTGAAAAATAATATTCCCCACTTTTCCGGGTAACTGACGGTACCATGGTTGGGCAACCGCCAACTGCGCACCGCGCACAGAACGAGACCCAATCACTACGTCGTATCCTTTTTCAAACCATGGACGAAGTTTTTCAAATTCATCAATAGACGTAGAATTATCGGCGTCCATAAATAATCGGACCGCACCGCGCGCCTCAAGCATTCCCTGCCGACACACGCCACCCTTCCCTTTATTTACTTTATTATCGATTAACCGCAAATTTTTTACCTCACCCAGCACACTATTCACCACCATGGCAGTATCATCTTTCGATCCATCATTCACCACTAAAATTTCATACGGATACGAAAAACCGCTCGCCTTTTGGTTAATATCACGCAAGGTGGGCAAAATACGTTTTGCCTCGTTATACGCCGGAATAACAATAGAAAGATATGGTTCCATTGGGTATGAGTATACCACAAAAATCGTAAAACCTAAAACTTCACCGTATTAATCACCACGGTCCGTTCATCGGTTATCGCCGCGTAATACAACGTACGCGTTTCACCGCTATAGCTAATTGCTAAAATTCGTGAATAGAGTGGTAGTTGCGTCGTTCCCAAAAAAAGCGCTTCTTGTGCACCAGTGGCAGCAGCATACAAAACAAACCGACCATCGGGCGAAAAAATACCGGCGGGAAATGAACGTGGATACAAAAGTTGATACGGATTAATCGCATCAAACTCACCTTGGCTTTTGCCACCCACAAACACCGCTTCCTTGTTTCCAATGCGCGCGCTGTACGCTAACACCCCATCACTGCGAAATCCAAAACTACGAACAAAATCGAACACCGGACTTTTTGCACCAGTCGCGGTAACAACCTGCGTCGAACACGAAACACCAGTATCAATTCCCCGCTCATATATCTGCACACATCGATCGCTCGCATCAACATACGCAAACGATCCATCAGTTGGCGAAAATGCCCCCAGTGCCGGAATTTTTTCTATCGGTCGCTCAACACCATCAACCACCAAGACTAGATTGCAATTTTTTGTACTTAACTTTTGAAATTTTTCAATAACTGTTTTAGCGCGTATAGAACAATTTTTCAAAGCACTGTACGCGCGGTGCGTACCATCGGACGAAATCCATAGTTTTAAAATCGCATCATATGAAGGACCACGACCCGTAGGATCAACAATAAAAAACACTCCGTCGTCGCTAGCAATATAAGGAATAGTGGCAAGATTACTCGGGACAAACGGGGTAACAGGCGGAGGAGGAATAACAGGAAGTTGCACATAATCAAAATAAGATCCAAAAGGAACGCCATTCAGGGCGAAACCTGTCTTTACACCCGAAGAAATAAGGGTAATCGCGCTATATACAGTACCAGTAGAAGAAACAGCTTCGGGCACGGTTCCCACTCTCCGCCCTCGCGACGTTTCAAGATAAAAACTCTTGGTACCGCTCGGGGTAAATTCAAACCGATTCACCTCTTCATCGGAAAGAAGCGTTGTAATGACAGTAGAGGTCGTTTGAGTAGGTACGTCATATGAAACACCGCTCAAAGTCTCTCCGTTTTTCCATTGACCAAAATAAATGCTGAACGTTTGTAAAAATGAACGACCATAAAAAAGTCCCGCGAAAAAAATGAAAAACAAAATAATCCCCGCAATAATCCATCGGCCAACATGATAAAACAAGAGCGGATGAGACGTCGCTTCCGGCCCTCCAGCATGAATAAGTGAAACAGAATTTTGATCAATAAAACTAAATCCTGTAGCGATATCATGTTCCGCCCACCCAACCTCTATTAAACTTTTTTGAATCTGTCCATCGGGTACGCCTTTTTCACGTGCAGTTTT
>CAZELH010000011.1:1850-20194 GCA_964513095.1 uncultured Candidatus Saccharibacteria bacterium | reverse complement strand
ACTCCCAACAGATATTTTATACCACATACTAAAATTTTATGCAAGAGCACGTAAAATCGGTAAAAAAATGCCCCAGAAAAAATTCTGGAGCAAATACAAAAGATATCCCCAAAACTATTGACTGTAGACTACCAAAATCGCCTCAACGATATCATCAGGCAATCCACATCCCTTATGGATAAGACCCGAAAAATGCTTAACAAAATAATGAGCATCTTTGGCGTCCAAGAATTCATCACCCACCTTAATGAGCTGATTATCGAATTCCGCCACCCAAAACCCATGCCCATCTTTCACAAGAGAAATACTATTAAATGAGATGGACGAAGGATCAAACTTAACGGGCGAAACGAAAATCTTCAAAGAATCGGTACGCACATCCCTAGAAATAACCGCACGATATGCGCCGTCAATCGATTCGGTCTTCCATATATCACAAGCAAAATCAATGGTGGAGAAAAACGGTTCGCGTTCCTGATGCATCCAATCTACCCCAAATGAAAACTCGGGAGATGGGGTGGTTTTTGCTGATTTTGCGTCCTCCCGTAACGGCATATCAAGCATAAAGCCAGACACTGTCACACCAGCACCATCAACTCCAGACAACGCTTCCGGATCTTCAAGTCGATGACGCTGAAAAACTGACGGCGGCAGTGGTGGCAGTTGCTTGCCTTGTTCGCTACGATGCGCGGGTATTCGCGGAATCGCAAATCGCGGTCGGCTGTCCTGCGCCAAGACAGAAATTGAAGAAAACGCAACAAAAACGATGATCGAAATCAACAGATATTTCATAAAAATCCTCTCATTTTTCAAACAGCATTCAAAAAATAACGCCGGATATGGACACAAGGATCCACTCCCACGGTACTCTTGCATTATATCATAAATAATAGAAAAAAGCAAGTCGTCTCGAAGAACAACTTGCTTACCAAATAATCCTAAAAACCTCACGGCGGAGTCACAAGAAGTGGCTGGGCCAGCGCCTGTCGAATGCTGTACTTAAAAAAATCATCGGGAAAAAACTCAAGCGTAGGGGCGAAACAGGTTTCAAACAATCCATCCCCTACCACAACTCGCTTATCAGTCGCATTACCTTCAAAATCTTCTCGAAAAATATACACGCTGTACACCCTTCTCCACGATCCAGAAAAATCATTCGCACTGTCAGGATGAGTACGAATATACATAAATCGCAAAAAATGACACAACGTCCTTCCTCGAGAATACGCACACACCTCGATGGATCCATTTCTCATAGCAAAAATTGTGCAAAACAATCCATCCTCTTCTGGCGTTTCCCATGCAGCAAAAATCTCAGAATCAGTAAGAGTATTGGGCCATCGCACCTGTATCCACACACATCGAGGATCGTCTGGTGGAGCGATAAAAGCATTAAATTCATCGCAAAAAGAAATGGCACGAGGGGGTACATTGGCTCGCACAGAAGAAGCAAGAAATAGAGGAGAAAAAATACACACACTGCATACACACAAAAAAAGCGAAATCAATCGTTTCATATCTGCACCTCATACAAAAAACATATCAAATAGAAATGTGAAAAAAATTCAGCAACACACTGAAAACCTATAAATAGTATACCATGCGAAACACAGACTTAGTCAGTTAACGGTCCGCCAGTTGGCAGATAAAAATTACGGATTAAGCATTCAGGGATTGCGAATTAAAATACCCTTTCTGTTTCACCTCGCCGTAGCCCCGCTCGCAAGTGGGGCAAAGGTGGGTCATTCCCGCACTGCGCCCTTCCGAAGCTTTACGCAAAGGAGGGCCACGCCCTTCCATAGCTTTAGCGACGGAGGGAAGACGTATCATAAATCATAGGAACAAAAACCATACCCAGTCTTTGCCGTCATCCCGAGCTTGGCGAGGGATCCCACGATTACTCTTTAAACAGAGATCCCTCACCAAGCTCGGGATGACTAAATATAAGGAGAAATACTAGTTAGTCTTCGCATATGCCCTACTATACCCTACTTCGCCACGCTGTATATCAACGTACCCCACTACACTACCAAAGCAGTAGCTTCGAAGGGTTATTTCCTTTTCTTATATTAAGAAAAGAAAATAAAAATCCCCTGCTCAAGCACGCTACGCTTAAACAGGGGCCAACAAACATGAGAGATTTCAATCATGGAATCGCGGGAAATAGATTTCCTGAAGCTCTTCCGCCATCCGCATCTCATCGGACACTTCAATGTGTAAGTGCTTTATAGACTGATAAAACGACCACACCGTTCCCAAACAACAAATAACAGAAACAACAACGAGCGCCAATCCGGGAGAAAATTCGAAAAAAAATGGAGATTGCCAAAGCAAATAGACTCCAATCAATCCCAATGTTAACCCAATAGCAAAAAAGATGGTGGCGATATTTTTTATTCTCGGCACCAAAAGATGAACACGCGCGCACAGCAACAACCCTATGCACTCAGGAAATGTTTTTTCTCCTGATACAATACTCTCCAAATCATAGAATACACCTGAGTATTTTTGCGCTAAATTATCTATGATAATCTGCGACCATCCGCTATTGGCCATCAAACGCGCACGTTTTACTTCTTGGTAGAAAGTAAGAAACAACAATCGCTGATTACAAACTTCAACAATATCGTCATAATTCATAAAAATCTCCTTCTGTGGAAATGGGTTGAAAAAGAACAACAAACACCGATAGATAGTTTGTACACCAGTGCCGACAGAAGTACAAGAGTACGGGTATAACCATCCCACACAAAACCCCCACAGCCTATGCTGTGGGGGTTTTGTGTAAATTACTTTTTTAATTCGCAATCAGTAATCCGCAATCTTTTAAATCGCGCTTCGCGCTATTTCTTCTTCCCCTCTATAATCTGCTGCTCAACATTTTTAGGAGCAGGTTCATAGTGATCAAATTCCATAGAGAAACTGCCACGTCCTTGACTGATGGAACGAATCTGCGTTGCATATCCAAACATTTCAGACAACGGCACGGTACAATTGACCACCTTAATGTTGGCGCGGTCTTCGATGGACTCAATCTTGCCACGCTTGGAGTTCACATCGCCCGTTACTTCACCCAAGAAATCGAGTGGCACCAAGATCTGCACTTTCATAATTGGCTCAAGAATAACCGGCTTTGCATTTTTCGCAGCTTCTTGGAACGCCATCGAACCAGCGATCTTAAACGCGGATTCCGAAGAGTCTACATCGTGGTACGAACCATCGTACAACGTCACCTCAACGTCCACCACACGGTAGTTAGCCAAGATACCACGATCAAGTGCCTCTTTAATACCTTTTTCAACGGCAGGGATAAATTCGTTCGGAATCGCACCACCTTTAATCGCATTAATAAATTCAAATCCGGCGCCACGCTCACGAGGCTTGATACGAATTTTTGCATGACCATACTGACCACGACCACCCGACTGACGGATAAATTTACCCTCTCCCTCAGCTTCGCCGGTAATCGTTTCACGATACGCCACCTGAGGACGACCAACGTTTGCCTCCACGTTAAACTCACGCTTCATGCGATCAACAATAATTTCCAAATGAAGCTCACCCATACCAGAAATGATGGTCTCGCCAGTTTCAAGATCTCCCGCAACACGGAATGTTGGATCTTCTTCTGCCAAGCGACGAAGAGCCGTGCCCATTTTTTCTTGGTCTGCCTTTGTTTTTGGTTCAATGCGAATACCAATAACCGGTTCAGGGAAAGTGATTTTTTCAAGCATTACAGGATGCTCAGGATCGCACAACGTATCTCCGGTGGTAGTATTTTTCATACCAACCAAAGCCGCAATTTCACCTGCGTAAATTTCATCCACTTCTTCACGTTGATTCGCGTGCATACGCACGATACGACTTACACGCTCTTGTTGATTTTTGGCACTGTTAAAAATATAAGAACCTTTTTTAAGTACTCCAGTATAGTTTCTAAAATAAGTAAGGGATCCCACATACGGGTCGGCCGCAATCTTAAACGCTAAACCAACAAATGAATGGTTATCAGAAACTTCCGTTGGGATAATTTCACCGGTATCAACATTGGTAACTTTCAAAGCCGGCACATCAAGTGGCGATGGCAAATAATCAACAACAGCATCAAGCACAAATTGCACGCCTTTATTTTTCAAAGCCGAACCACACAACACCGGAATAATAGTGTTGGCAATAACGCCGGCACGCAAAATCTTCTTCATCTCGTCCATTGGAATTTCAGCGCCTGCCAAATATCGCTCCATGGCAGAATCGTTGGTTTCAACAATTTTCTCAATCAACCGATGGCGCGCCTCCTTCACCTCTGCTTCCATATCGGCAGGGATTGGAATCTCAACGATTTTCTCTCCATGATCACCATGAAATTCGTATGCCTTCATTCCAATCAAATCAACGACACCCGAAAAATTACCCTCTGCACCAATAGGAAGTTGCACAGGAATGGCATTCTTGGTCAATCGATCGGCGATTGAATCAAAACTCTTTTGGAAATTCGCGCCCATGCGATCCAACTTATTAATAAAACATACACGAGGCACATTGTACTCATCAGCATAGTGCCAGTTGGTTTCAGATTGTGGTTCCACACCAGCAACACCATCAAACACCACCACCGCACCATCCAAAACACGCAACGATCGTTTCACCTCAACGGTAAAATCGATGTGTCCGGGAGTATCAATGAGGTTGATACGATGTTCTAATTTTTTATCGCCTTTTGCATACGTTGGCGTCCAAAATGCGGTTGTAGCAGCAGAGGTAATAGTAATACCACGCTCACGCTCCTGCTCCATCCAGTCCATTACGGTATCCCCTTCATGCACTTCACCAATTTTATGAGCAACACCAGTATAAAAAAGCACGCGCTCGCTACACGTGGTCTTTCCAGCATCAATATGGGCGATAATACCAATATTTCTAATTTTTTCTAAAGGGTAGCTACGCATGATAATGAATTATAAATGAAGATGTATGTAATTATAATTAATACAGGGTGAATATGATATACACACCGCGAGGTTCGCAAAAATTACGCGCTTCGTGGTTTTGCGAAGTGAGCAAATGCGCGGTTGGCTTCCGCCATACGATGTGTTTCCTGTTTCTTCTTTATCGCACTTCCTTCATTCTTGGAAGCAGCAATAAACTCCTCCGCCAATTTCTGATGCATCGGTTTTCCTTTTTTGGCACGAGCAGCGCCAATAATCCAACGGCACGCCAAAACGAACTTGCGTTCTGGACTTACCTCTTGAGGAACCTGATAGTTCGCACCACCAACGCGACGAGACACCACCTCTACCAATGGTGCAGCAGTCTCTAAGGCCTTTTCAAACACCGCCAAACCATCCTCTTTTGTTTGTTTCTTTACTTCATCAAATGCACCGTACACAACCCGCTCAGCAACCGATTTCTTTCCATCTTTCATAATAAAACAGATGAAACGATTTACATCGACGCGACTAAACTTGATATCAGGATTCGTATTCTTTTTATAAATTCTTTTTTTACGCATATAAAAATGATCTTATGTTATTTTCCTTTCTTAGGAAGCTTCGCGCCATATTTAGAACGTTGCTGTTTACGATTGGCGACGCCAGTGGTATCAAGCACACCACGCAAGACGTGATAGCGAACACCCGGCAAGTCCTTTACACGACCTCCACGAATGACCACAATTGAGTGCTCTTGCAAGTTGTGACCTTCTCCCGGGATATAGGCGGTTACCTCAACACCGTTGGTAAGACGAACACGACACACCTTACGAATAGCTGAGTTTGGTTTCTTTGGGGTTTGGGTAAATACCTTCAAGCACACTCCTCGTTTAAATGGAGAGGCGGAATACACGGGGCGGTTATGAATAGTGTTGTGATAAAAAGAAAGAGCCGGTGACTTCGATTTGGAAATCAACGGTTTTCTGCCCTTTTTTACCAATTGGTGAAGCGTTGGCATATATATGACGTTATAGTGTGAAATTGTAAGCAATAGCCATACCAATGTCAAATAGAAATAAAAACTGGGAAATAACATCTACTAAACCCTATACCATACTTGTCATGCCGTAGCTTTAGCAGAGGCTGAGTGGCTACACCCCGTTCTAGCTACCCCGTCAGCAGATAGAAAATCCGCTGGATAATCGGTTGGATAATGGTAAATCCCCAAAGAATAAAAACAAGCAGGAAAAAGATCCCAAATTGCTCCATAAAGCCCTGAATCTTCCATCCAGTGGAATTATTAGGTAGAAATGCGAACAACACCTTAGAACCATCGAGAGGCGGAATAGGGACGAGATTAAAGACCGCCAACAAAATATTCGTATAAATAATAGTGGCAAATGCCGATAACAATTCGGACGAGGGGTAAAATGACGGCACAACTCGAAGCAAAAATGCGAACAACACCGCCAAAAATACATTACTCAACGGCCCCGCAACAGCAATAATCGCTCCGCCAATTTTTGGATTTTTTAAATTGTTTGGATTATAGGGTACCGGTTTCGCCCATCCAAAAATCCCGCCTGTTGAAAAATAAAAAAGAATAGGCAACAAAATAGATCCGAACAAATCGAGGTGGGGAATAGGGTTTAATGTCAGTCTCCCCTCCTGCTCTGCGGTATGATCACCCAAAAAATACGCCACAAAACCGTGCGAAACTTCATGCACGATAACGGAAAAGATAAGAACAAAAAGACTAAAAAGAAGTCCAATGAGTTCCATAGAGTATTTATTCTGCATTAAAATCCCAAAAACGGCAATAGAAGCTCTATTGCCGTCCTCACGAAAGTGAGGATCTACTCTTTAGAAGATTGTCATCCCCGCGCAGGCGGGAATCTATTCTATTGCCGTCCCCACGCCACACCCTTCGTAGTTTTACACAGAGAAAAGAATACGAGATTGGACGATCCATGCATCTGTATGTGCATTATTATTTTATTCACTCTCTATAGTTTTGTATTTTTTAATACGCAATACTCAATGCTTAACAATTCACATTCTTATCATCACAAGAGAATAAAATAATACAACACCCCGATATCGGGGTGTTGTATTATTTGTGCTCTCGGAGGGATTCGAACCCCCAATAACAGGTTCGAAGCCTGTCGTGATATCCGTTTCACTACGAGAGCGATATATATTGACGATACTGAAAAATGATGAAAAAAGAAAGCCTCCTCTGTATCCGAGGAGGCTTTGAAAGAGAGATTCTTTCCTTGCTTTAAAACGTATCGTTCCCTTGAAACACCGCCTTAATAAAATCAGCATCTTCCTGCTTTACCACGCCATCGCCAGGCAAAAGACCAGATTGCGATTCTGTGGCTTTTGGAAATACATCCGCCGCTAACTGCTTCCAATCTTCAAGATTTTTAATATTTATCGCTCCAGTCGAAATAGCTTTAATAAGAGTAACATCAGAAGCAGTGATAACACCGTCACGATTCACATCTCCTGTCTGAATAAATTCAGGGAAACTAGACATGCGATCTTGTGGATTGGTGATATTTTTCACCACCACACTGGTACTGTAATCTTTTCCGTCAATAGAAACGGTCAACAAGCCATTAATATTTTTACCTGATGCATCCGGAACCACCACGCGAATCGTTTTGGAATCAACGGGGGTAACGGATGGCGCTTCTATTCTGTTTTTTCCACCAAAGTATACCCGAATAGAATTAAAATCATACGAAGTTCTATTGAGATTCAAACCAGAAATAGTAATCGTTTTACCAGCACTTCCCACGAATGGATAGAACGATCGAATCACCACAGGTCGCTCAAAAGTCGCCTGCCCCTTGCTAATCGCATACAACACATCAAAATCATCCTGATTGATCACGCCATCGCCAAAACTGCCGTTGTTATTTTTTGGATACATATCAGCCGCAACACGCTGACGAGCCGTCGGAGTCGCCTGATTGAGAACAAATGCGCGCACCAACGCCAAATCATTGGTTGCAAACTTTCCATCGCCAGTGACATCCCCCGGAACAACATATTCGCTAAAAGCAGTCCGATCAGCATCGCTGGGATTTATCGTATTCACCACAACTTTTTCAGTAGTGACTGATACTGTCGGCAAAACAGACTGTTTTGCGTCTACCCGACAATCACTTGACCCACCATTTCCTGCTTCACCAGATTTTAAATTTCCATTATTGCAATTAGTAACACTCTTCATTGATTCTGGATTTGGACCGGTTTCCACCGTTATATATCCATTCACATTGCGCCCCGAAGGAACAATAACAGAAATAGTTGTAGGAGTAACACTCACGGGTGTTGCGGAAATTTTCGAAGCCCCACCAAAATACACGCGAGTTGCACCACTCACAAATCCAGTTCCGTAAATAGTTAATTTACCAGAAGCAGTTGAGATTGGGTAAAAACGAGAAACACTTAAAGAATCAGAAGAGCCGGACTCAGCGCGAGGACCAGTCAATCCACCTTCACGGATAGCAAACTTCGCAGGACCAGTGTAGGCAACTGTTGGATAAAACGTACTTCGCAAAGAATCAATGATGTTCGCCGATTGATCATCGATATTTTTTGAAAAAAGTGAAAGCGTACCAAACAGCATAACGAAACCGAAAAAGAAAAACAGAATTCCTTTGTGGAAATTAGTTTTAGGAGAATGCTCCGGACAATTGTGTTGCATAAATTTTTATAAAAACGGCGATGAATATATGTACCTATATTGTAAAAAGAATACGCGCCCTCTACCACAAGTAAGTTATCCCCACACGCCAAGCACACAATTGACTTCTCGCACCACAGTGATACTTTTCCTAATAGACATTTAAAAAATGTGAATAAACAACATCTCACTACGACAAAAGGAGTATCTATGAGGATTGAAATCAATTTTCTTCTACAAAGCGTATATACAAGGATATTCGAGCAAAGTTTTGTTGGAATATTCATCTTTTACAACAGACAAACTCAAACGGGCGCAACATTTTCAGTAACTGTGCTTGACGGAATATCGAAAGAACGGGCATCGATAAGCATCTCGCAACTCGATGCAGAAGGAAAAAATTTCACAATCGTTGAAAAAAAATCACTATATCACCAACCGACATGTGAAAAAAACACTGTATCCGAGCTTATCGCCCACATAGCAATAACCGGAATATTCGAAATACGAAGAGCATACAATCCAACCCTATCACTAGAAGACACGGATAGATGGATTAAAAAAAGTGTCGCAACAGACCTTATCGCAGAACACGTACAAAATACCATCTCCGACTCGATCATTGCGACACATGCGCTCATCTACGAAGTTGAGCAAGGCTTAGAAAAAGAAATGAGGGCGCGACTTACCACAAAAATAAAGAAAAGTGATTTTCTCGATTACGTAAGCAGAGAGTACGGAAATCGAAAATATCTCACCGAAACAACTCCGGCCCTCGAACAACAGGCCAATAAAAGAATAGCGCTTGCGCACATGCTCATCGATCTCGCGCGATTGCGAAAAGCGTTATTCCTTATTCAATACGGAAAAATAATAGAAGCGTTAAAAGGAAATTTTCATCTGACACTCGCCGACGTTGCCATTATCCAGCAAATAGCACAGCCGAAAATGGACTACTTTGCTCAAAAAAATGGACACCTGCAAAACTGCATAATCAGGACACGTCTTTCATTTCCTCTAATAGAAGATTTGATACGTGTTAAAAATATTGAGTGCCTGCAAGCGCTTCAGGAAATATTTTCGGAAGTCAATCGAGATCTCTACCCACAAGACTTCGAACATCTCGCGGATGAAATCTACGACTATCTCATTGAGAAAAAACTGCTGTGCTAAAAAGCACTGGAAAGACAGGCCCACCCCTGTCTTTTTTTATTTTTAAGTAAATTTGTGCGCCCACGAGGGATCGAACCTCGGACCGTCTCCTTAAGAGGGAGCTGCTCTACCAGCTGAGCTATAGGCGCAAAGGTATCTATAGTATAGACAAATCACTATTTTTTTCCAGAGATTTAGTTTTTACTCAGTTTATACTATAAAAAACTAAACGTATTTGTCATCGTCCAACTAGATTGGACGATCTACGAGTCTATATTTCTCACTTCTTGACTTACTTATCACGCTTCACGATTTAGGTCCTGCCTGCCAACTTGTCCCGTCGCAACTTTAGTGGAGGCGGGACAGGCAGGTTCACAATTCATTATCCTTAATCCGCAATTCTCCAATCCGCAATTTCTTACCATTTTCTACACCCTGCACCCTAATGGCTCCGCCAGCTGGCGGATGGCTACTTGTGGTGAGCACAGTCGAACCATATGCTTATATCAATGCCCCTTCCGCTAGACACTCTCATCGCCAAAACTGCCGGCATCGCCCCGCGATACGCGACAAAACTCCACAAAATGGGGATTGAGACAGTGCGCGACTTGCTCTGGCACTTCCCTACTCGGTACGAAGACTATTCAATAATTACTCCAATAGAAAAACTTGAGCCAAATACATTTGTCGCAATATCAGGAGTTATTGCCCGCGCGCGACTGTTTCGCAGTTTTCGTAAAAAAATCAGCATTACTGAAGTGGTCATCGACGATGGCACCGGCCACATTCGCGCCACGTGGTTTAACCAACCCTATTTAAAAAATACGCTTCTGGTGGGAACCCGAGCCAACTTTACAGGCAAAGTAACCGGTGGCGAAAAAGGTTTACATCTCGCCCACCCAGGATTTGAAATACTGGCAAGCGCCACGCAAGAAATAGATGCCGAGGTACCGGAAAAAATCACCAGACACAGCGGGAGACTCGTTGCGATCTATCCAGAAACAAAAGGGCTCACCTCAAAAGGACTCCGTTTTCTCATTCAACCACTGCTAGAAAAAATAGATCCACCAAAAGAATGGGTGCCCTCTTCGCTTCTCAGTCATGTAAAATTTCCGGAAACACTACAAGCACTCCGCGACATCCACATGCCCGCCACGCTCAAAGATGCCTACGCCGCACGTGAACGATTTGGATTTGAAGAACTATTACTTCTCCAACTTGGCAATGCTATCAGAAAAAAAACACTCCTCACCACTCGCGCCTATCCACTCTTTTTTGATGTAGAACAAATGAAAGAATTAACACATCATCTTCCATTTGAGCTAACACACGCCCAAAAACAAGCGCTGTGGGAGATAATGCAGGACATTGAAAAACCGCACCCCGCCAATCGACTCCTCCAAGGCGATGTCGGATCAGGAAAAACAATCGTAGCATTGTTGTCTGCGCTCATAGCCAACAGCAACAACACTCAAGCAAGTATGATGGCACCGACGGAAATTTTAGCGACACAACATTTTAAAAGCGCCACCGAACTTTTCGAATCAATTCCACTCGAAGAATTGAATATAAAAACACCGGTAGTAGGATTACTTACCAGCAATAATTGTGCACTCTGGTTTGGAAAAGGATTGCAAAAATCTGCCACAAAAAAAGAATTAGCCTCAAAAATAGCGTCCGGCGAAGCGACAATTATTTTTGGCACTCACGCACTCATTCAAAAAGGAATAAAATTTGCACGACTGGGGCTTTCGATAGTTGATGAACAACACAGGTTTGGTGTCCAACAACGAGCCCACTTGTTAAAAAATCTTCACGAACAGTACGGCATCACCCCACATCTTATTTCTATGACCGCAACTCCAATTCCTCGTACGCTCGCCATGACCATATTTGGCGATTTAGATTTATCGCTCATCAACGAACTTCCCAAAGAACGAAAAAGCATCAAAACACACATTGTCACACCAGAAAACCAGCAAAACGCATATACTCATATAAAAAAAGAAATTCGCGCAGGTCGACAAGTATTCGTGGTCTGTCCACGCATTAAAGAAAGCGAAGCAACGATACTCGATGAAAAACAAGAAAAAGCACTCGATGCAAAATCAGTTATTGCAGAACATCGCAGATTATCTCAAGAAATATTTCCGGAATATTCTGTCGGGCTTTTACACGGCCAGATGAAACCAAATGAAAAACACGCCATGATGAACTCATTTGCAAAAGGAAAAATAGACATCCTCGTCGCCACCTCGGTTATTGAAGTCGGCGTAAACGTGCCAAACGCAACCGTTATGATTATTGAAAACAGCGAACGATTTGGATTAGCGCAACTCCATCAATTTCGCGGTCGCGTAGGTCGTGGCGCACATCAATCGGAGTGTTTTCTATTTTCATCACAGGAAAACGCCCATGAAAATCAAAGACTTATGGCAATGGTTACGGCAAAAAATGGATTCGAACTCGCCGAAATTGACTTAAAACTAAGAGGACCGGGAGAATTCATTGGAAGCAAACAGACAGGAATTCCTGACGGATTAATGCAAGCACTGGGCAATCCAGAATTGATTAAAAAAAGCAGGCAATTAGCGGGATCGCTCTTGGTAGCCGATCCCACTCTCACCAATCACCCTCTTGTAAAACAAAAATTAAAAGAATTTTACAAAGATATTCATTTGGAATAACCGTCTACTTGACAAAATACAAAACTATGTATTATAAGTAGAAAAGAAGCACTCATGGTGAGTGTCTTAAAAAGAACAAAAACATACTCTATTTAAAGGATATGTTTTTTCATAAGGAGGTTTTTGATATGAATAGCTACGTACGATTTGCTCTGAGTTGCACCGTGAGAATATTTATCGGATTTATGTTGTCCGTAATTATTTCTCTAGTAATTGCGGTGATCGGCCTTTTCCTGTCATATGTCACAGGAATTGATCCTCACTTTATGATAGTCATGCGATGGGCGTTCTACTTATGCATGATAATCACGGGGATTCTTGAAACTTGTATCTTTTTCGACATACTATACCTTATACCAAAAAAGTTTAAAGTTTCTCGAACAACGGCGATGATCGCTATCGAGGAATTTAAGCTTTACAACGAAAAATACGCCCACTGGACACCCGAGGACTTTGCGAGATGGTTTGATGAAAAACAATTTGAACAATTTGCTACACAAACAAAAGATACAGTAATGAGAGCAATCAAAAAATATAGTAATGGGACCACTGAAAAATAAAATCTAAAAAAACGAGCTCTTGCAAGCACAAAAATCGCCGACCTCAATAGCAGGTTCGGCGATTTTATTTTTCATTTGTCAGTTTTTTTTGACAAAAAATAATTTTTGTGGCTTGACAATAATGACGAAACACCCTAAAACTGTGAATGGAATTCGCAATCGTGTGAATTTGAAAACTAAAAAATGAAACGGGAAACCTAAACAACTCCCCTCTTATCACTTATGCCCGAAAGGAGGCTAAGTTATGAAACGCGCACTTAAAATTATTGCAACACTCTGTGTTGTCCTCTTCATCTTTTCTTCCTTGCCAACGTTTGGGCAAGATCGCGAAAAAGGAAATATCGGAACAGGGAGCGGAAATGCCGGCGGTGGCGCCCCAGGAAATGTCCGGGCAAATAGATTGATTGTCTCAAACAACAATCCCGATGGCTCGCCATTCCTACTTCCGGGAACTCCCGCAAACAGCATGGCGCTCTTCACCTTCCAAAACCAAGGCAACAGTGATATAAAAATTAATCAAGTGGTACTGGAAGATGTAGTAACCAGTAACACCCCAAACACCTCCCCTCTCATTTTTGCAATTCTTCGGTTCCATATTGCAAACGTAGAAATTGAGAGCACCTCATCAACCGTTGGTAAAAATGGAAATGGCTTGTACATTTTTAACTTCCAAAACCAAAATCTCATCATTCCCCGCAATGGCACAAGAGGAAGTGACGTGAATGGTGAAGTAAATCCTGTTTTTACCAATGGCCAACGAGGTTCAACGCATGAATTTCGCGTAGTCAACATTGATGCCGATCTGACTACTGGGTGGGGAAAACCGACAATTGGAATCAATACCCCCGATCAAGACAATCGACTCGTTTTGACAGCTGTTCTTTCGGCGATTTTCCCTACTTTTGGGAGAGTTGGCCCAAGCACAAGGACGGTAAACGCCACCGATAGAATTGGCATCACAACAGTACGAATCGGATCGGGAGGTCCCAATGAATCAACGGAGTTTGAATTTGAACTCATTACTTCACAAACTCCAACGCAGGGGTTCATGGATTCCATCGTGTTTACCATTCCGGGATTACCAGGAATCAACATCACCCCAACACGAACAATGGTTGGAAATGTGATAACAGCACGATTCACATTAACCCCAACAGGAATTCAACTGCAGCCGGGAGACGAGAAAGACGTCTTTCTCGATATAAACTCAACATCATTGGCAGGACAAACATTGTCCGTCAATTTAAAAAGAGTGAGATTCAAAGACGGACTCGATAGTGCCGCCGTTTCCGTTGATTATGTGTTGTCGGATGTGCCACCGACCATTACATATCTCCCATGATGCACAAAAAACCGCCCGACGTCATACGTCGATTGGCGGTTTCTTTTTTTATAATCAAATTAAAATTAATACCACACAATCACCCCACCAACCGCGCCATTACCACCACAGCCCTGCTTGCTTCCACCAGAGAGACCACACGATGGATTAGAAACTGGCCATCCACCGCCGCCACCACCTCCACCGGGCCAAATTCCCGTACCAGGACTGCGTGTATAAGCACCGCCGCCTTGAGCACCATTACCTCCGGGACCACCAAATGGCGCATTGCCTCCAGTACCACCATATGATGGAGTAGAAACAATACCGCCTTCACCTCCTTGACCAGACAATGCAATAGAACCTCCGGATCCAACACCACCAGAACCACCTTGATTACGGCTCGACGATAAAGAGCCAAATCCACCAGAACCACCAGTTGCAGAAAGCAAAGTAGTTGATGTAGGAGAAACAAACGATGATGATCCACCCGACCCTGCTTGAACATCCGAAGTGACCGCAGCATCGGGATCACCAAATGCTCCAACTGTTATCGAATAGATCTGACCCGCACTGACGGAAAAAATTCCCTTTGCATAGCCACCCGCTCCTCCGCCACCACCTCCACTCCCACCAGATCCACCACCTCCACCACCGCCACCACCCCAGACTTCAACCATAATTTTGGTAACGCCCGCAGGAACCGTAAACGTATCAGAGCCAGCTGTTTGATAGGTCGTCATACTGGAAAATCCGGGAGTAACCGCGGTCGAAGTTGCCGGTGTTTCCCACGTGGCAATACCAGATGCATCAGAAGTTAACACCTTCCCCGCACCGGGGGTACCACCCGTAATTTTCACCTGTCCATTTACTTCCAACGCATATGTAGGACTAATTACTCCAATTCCTAATTTACTACTAATATATCCCGAGCCATAGACAGATAAAACTTGCGGCAAACTTGCATTGGTTGTTGTCGCAATTCCAAGACTCGAAGGAAATCCAAAATTACCCGCACCAAACACACCCGCCGTTACATTAGAAGCAGCCACTGTTCCTGAAAAAGTACCGGACAAATTAGTGGCGGTAATCGTGCCATTCACATTCGTATCGCCACCGATATTCAAAACATATGAACTGTTTACCGTCGTACCAATTGCCGCTTTATTATCATTCCGAAACACAAACAACGATGTTCCACCCGGTTGCTGTCCTCGAAGTGCGTACGCAGTTGAAGCAGTATCCGATGCTACCACCAACAATTTACTATCGGTCGAAGCAGTAGTGGTCCCAACCGAAACATTCCCCGCGCTATTCACACTAATTTTTCCATTACACGCTCCTGCCGCACACCCAGGCCCTTGAAACTGCGCATGCGCATTACTATCGAATACTTCATTTCGCATATACCATGCCGACACTAACAAAAATGCAATAACAATACCGGATTGAATGTTTTTTATCATAAAAATAAATTACGGGACGATAATAATATGACCTTGGGCTTTTTGAGTAGAGTTACAAGAAGCGCTACAAAAGAATAAAAAATTTCCAGAAGCAGTTGCATCAAATGTTACCTTTGTAGTTTTTCCTTTTGGCAACGGAAACGCCGTAAACCCAAAATCAGGTTGCGTAAAATCATATTTTTTATCCTGCGCAGTAATATTTAATACCACTGTATCACCTTGATGCACGATGATAGTTGCGGGGGTAAACGCCCCAGCATTTGCAGTCACATCAAAAACACGCAACTGGGCAGTACTATTTGGGCGAGCAGAGGTAACCAATTTCGGCACAGCCACACCAGTAGCAACATCAGACGCACCAACTCCCGGAACAACAAGGGTTTTTGCTTGCTCCTGTGGCATCGCCTCGCGCGTTACCTCGCCACTCTGCTCTTCAGGGGCGACACTAGGAACACCAGAAAAATATTTTAAATTCACAATCGCAACCACCAGAATACAAACAACGACAGCTAAAATTCCAATAGTAATTTCAGTGCGCGTTTTATGAGGATGTTCAAGAGGATCCATAGCTTTTATTTTACACTATTATTTATTATGGACAGGTAACAACGGTGGAAGTAACGACTCCCGAATTTGTAATGGTTACGCGCGCGCACGTTCCACCAGCTGACTTCAAAATCATTCCGGATCCAGCGCTATACACGTATACATCACTACTTTCCACACGCAATCGACCGTTCACATCCAACGAATCCTGCGGACTTGCGGTATTGACTCCCACATTCCCACCAGAAAAATACAAAATATTATTAATAGAACGCCAAATCTGTCCAGTAACACCAACGTCATAGGCCGCGGTAGACGATGGAATAAGGTTCGAATCAAATGTCGCCGCCGATACTCGCATCACTGTTGTTTGCAAACTACTCGCAAACTGCTTAGAAATATTTTCGGTATTAGCAGAAACAGTCAACGAAACATTAACCGAATCATGCCCCCCGCTATTTTCTCGCTTCGTTAAAGAAAAATTTGATACCACAACCTTGTCCGAAGTAATAGCAAATGCAGGATTTCCACCTTCTTGAATATAGATAGTAGAACCCTGCTGGCTAATAATAGTGGGGTCCTGTGAGGCGGTAGGCATACGCAATCGAAGCGTCGTACTGGCAACGTCAACCGGTGCGTCAATCACACTGGCGGACTCAATGTATCGTTGCAGTGTTTGTAACGCAAACTGACTTTCACGACTCACCTCCACGGTCGCACTTTGCTTAGATTGAACCTGTAAAATCGAAAGAAAAACGGAAGTTACCGCAATGCTCGCACCAACAAAAATCACCGCAAACAAAAGAAGTTCAATAATAGTAAAACCGTTTCGAATCGCGAATCGAACACGCAAAAAATTAAAAATCTTCGAAAGAAGCATGATACATACAGTATACCAAAAAAATAATTGTTCTTTTTTTAAATGACAATAAAAAAATGGCGTCCACTATAAAAATGGACGCCAAAAACAAAAAAGCTTCACCTACTCACGGAAAAAATTATCAATGTGCTCTTGATTTTGCACAATTCGTTTGAGAGCAATAGCCAACCCTTTCGCGCAATCGGGCGATTCAGCAATCGCCTTTATTTCCTCCGGCGTAACACCGTTTTGAGTCAAAACACGCACAAGCGTAGGCCCGTTGGCATCCGCCAGAGGTGTAGTAATCGGAGCAACAACACTCAGTGGGTTAATCAAAAAACCAGACGGAATGGATCGAATTTCTTGCAAATCATCCGCCAATTCAAACTCATCATTTCGAGACATCTGTTTTCTCCTTTTGGTTTGGGGTCACATTATTTTCAAGTATTTTGCGCATAAAATAAGCGACCGCCCCAACATTGTCACCAGCGCTGGTTTTTAACAATTCAGCGATATCATGAAAATCCACCCCGTGTTGCAACAAGCGAAAAATGAAAGCGTTAACCAATCGCTGTTCGGATCCTTTCATTTTTTTATTCACAACAACAACCGCAACACGAGATGGCGATGTCGGTTCATTCAATTGAATAAACGGACCCTCCAGTAAAACATCGTTGGTTTTTTCTCTCGCAGGTGCCACCGCTTCATGCTCAAAGGGCATCTGTTTTCTCCTTTGTTTAGTTATGTACTTCCATAAAGATTCATCCGGAAAAATCCGGATGCGAAAGTGCTAGCTAGACTTTTAACATTATTATATAAAAATGTCAAATAATAAATCACGGAACCTAAACCCTCAAAATTTTTTGTTTCTTAACTCGTTAACCCTTTAACACGCCGCGCCCTTCCGCAACTTCAGTGAAGGAGGGTTAACTCGCTAACGGATTTCCTCGATTTGCGTTTTACAATTCTCAATCAGTAATTCTTTCTTAGTTATTCTTTCTTCCCAATCCGCAATGCTGTAATACTCAATTCGCAATTATTTCTTTTCGTCTTTTTCTATACCCTAATTTTTCCTCGCCTTCGGCGTCACCCAAAATCCTAATCGCCACTTTCCACCAAGTGCCA
>CAZELH010000011.1:0-1750 GCA_964513095.1 uncultured Candidatus Saccharibacteria bacterium | reverse complement strand
TTCCTCGCCTTCGGCGTCACCCAAAATCCTAATCGCCACTTTCCACCAAGTGCCAACCGAGTTTGCGCATCAAGTCCGGGAAATGATCCGAAGATAATCAACGAGATAGGAATCAACACCCATTGCAACCCGTACCACAGATAATGCCAAAAAGAAAACCACTGCGGTTTTTGTTTTGGCAAGAGGACAATACCCATCGCCGCCGACGCCGCCACGCCAACCATCGAAAGCGTTACGATAAAGCGAGTAATACGAGGTAAGCTGTACGAAAGCAACGTATGCTTAAACGCCTCCCCTCCCAAAAAAAGCGGTAACCACCCAAGCGCAAAAATCATCAACGAATTCGTTGCCCACGAATGGAACCCTTCCAACGCGTTAAATGTCCAAAATCGTTTTTTAACAGAAGGAATTTTTGAATCCTGCAAAAATCCTTCGAGCATATACGGAATGTTTTCCGATCCCCACCCCCATCGACGCTGTTGTTTATACAAATTTTTCATCGTCCCCCAAAATGTTGGCGCGATATTGGCATCCATTGCCACCGGAAACAACAGTGGCTCAACGCGAAAATCACCATGGTAATGAAGATAGCATTGCCAAAAAATACGCGAATCTTCCGAAACAATATCGGTATGCCAAAATCCAATATCAACAAGTGTCTGAAATGGAATTGATTGTGAAGAAAAAGAGGTTAATCGCTCCGGACGCGATTGTTGCATCATCTGCCAAAATGTACAGGAAAACGCAATCACGCGCGCCAGTGCCGGAGCTTCAAAAATGTTATTGGTAAACAACGGCACCGGCTGATAGATGCATCGATACCGGTCGGGCGTCGTTAAAAAGCTATGCGTAACGCGCGCAAAATAATCAGGGAAAACCTGTGTGTCGATATCAAACACCGACACCACGACATCGCCATAAGCAATGCCACGCGCGTCAATAAGGTCACGTTGTGCCACGCGCCCCGCCCACGTTTCATTCGAACCTTTTCCCGGAATTTCATTGGGTAAATCTTTTGGATGAGTGGTAATTAAAAACCCACCAAAAGCACTCTCATATTCTTTTTTAATACGTTCACCAACTATTTGAGCGGGCGCACCGGCACGCTCCTCAAGCGCCAAGACAATTAAAATATTTTCCTTCAAATAGTGCGCGCGCTCAATAGTTTCTAAACTACTTTTCACCACCTCGTACGGCTCGTTATACATCGGCAAAATAACAAGGTGGTATATAGATCGCCAGCGTAATTTCGTTACTTCTTCTGTTTCCAATTTGTTGCGCCAGTCAAGCGCCAAATTCCGCTTCATCTGCGCGTACGTCGCGCGAAGATGCAGGGACAAATACATAGACTTCAAAAACCAATAGGTATCAAACAAAATAATAAAAATCGCCACCGCTATTGGCGTCGTATAAGAAAACAAAAACATAGCGATAATAGTTGCCCACGCCAAGGCACCGGGCAGTATTTCGAAAAACCGTTTTCGCTTCGCAAACGAATTCATACCCTTTACAATACGCTAAAAACTACGCATTCCTCAACTTGACTTTTTTATAAAATAAGAGTATAATATAAGGACAAGTGAAATAAGAATCCATAGAGCCGCGATACACACCACGTGTGCTCGCGGCTTTCTTTTTGCCATTTTCTCGATTTTATTTTATATTGTGAGTGTTTCTGGCGCCATCGTCTAACGGCTAGGACGCCGCCCTTTCACGGCGGCAATAGGGGTTCGATTCCCCTTGGCGCTAC
>CAZELH010000010.1:7871-21982 GCA_964513095.1 uncultured Candidatus Saccharibacteria bacterium | reverse complement strand
CTCCCTAAAACAATGGCAAGAATATACCACAGAGATCCAAAAAAGAATCCCAAAATAATACACACAAAAACCAGTGCGGGGATGAGTATATCTTTGTATTTCGTGATAAGTTCCCGCATGAGGTGGTAAGAAATTGTTACAAGAGATTTTTTCCAGAAAAGGTAGTAGCGAGTTTCATTTGTAATTTGCGAAATGCATCATTGAGACACTCAGTAATGAGTGGCGCTTGTTGAGTAGGAGTAAGGGTGTCAGAAAGGGTGATATTTTCAACGACAAATGTGCCATTAATAGTTACGGAAATTCCGTTTTTTTCAACAGTAACACGTTCTTTTTTCAGCTGATCATGGATACCCTTCATTTTCATTGCTTCTTTGATGGAGTCAAACATAGGTAAAATAAGTAAAAATATAAGAAATAGGGACACTTCCATTCTACCACAGGCAATGAAAGACGTGCGAGGTAGAGCGAGAGTGTTGACCCGCGGTGAAAAAGTTGTAATATGGGTATAGAAAAGGCTCATTTTTTGAAAGGAGAATTCGTTTTATGCCTATCGCAAATGATGAAATAATTTGTGATAACAAGAAGGAGCATAAGGATCGCAAGCCAAAAGTAGTAACTGATTGGAAATGTGGTGGTTGTGGCAAAGTGCCCGATGTGCTTGATGAAGCATATAGGCAACGCGAAGAATTGCTCAGACAAGCTGAAACGACAAAAGATGGTGGTAAGGGTTTGCCAAAATTGCCAACATTCAAGTCAGCCAAAGCTGATGCGATAAAGAAATCCAAGGCACAGCAACAAGCTGCACAACAGAAAAAACCCTGAGTGACACAACAAAAATACGCGTACGAGAAAAATCTCGTACGCATTTTTTTACCAAATTTTTAGGGATGAAAAAACTATCGAATCGTGAGTACGAAATTCATTGCCGAATAATTGGGATCATAAAACTTTACTTCTGAAACCGTTGAAATAAGTCCGGTGTTGACGGTGAAATTTGCATCAGGTGCAACATATGTTTGACCAAGGTGGCTGGAACCAAGCGTATGGCCAAGGCTGTCTTTGTTGGTAAAGACGATCGTGTCGCCCCGTTTTACAGAAAGTGTCGCAGGACTAAAAAGATTTTTTTCAATCGTAACGGTATGGGTCGAGTAGGCGATTTGATCCGCGTACACCAACTGGAATGGACTGCTAGAAAAAGAAGGAGCGCCGGGACCATCGGGGATAAATGTTAAAAAGTAAGAACCCGATGTAACTTCTTTTCGTACAGGACTATATCTGCCCACAAATACATAGTGGCCATCCCATCGGTAAAATGTTTGATTCGCATCGGTGTTTGAAGTAATAACTCCAACCGGTTTTTTATCAAGAGCGGATGCGAGGGTTATGTATCCGGCTCGTCCGGGGGCCTTGCTCCATGCAATATCGTATCCTTCTTTTATCACCAACTGATCATTGAGAAGGGGGCGTATGAAAAAATACGTAGAATTTTTTGATTTTCCTGTTGAAGCGGAGAGGGTTGGCGATCCCTGTGTGGAATTATCGTTTAAAGAAGCTTTTTGTGTTCCTGTGGCAGAATCGCTTGGACTTACCGGAATCACAGTAACGGCACTGGGTGATACCGCGGTTTGAATACTACGTTGCAAGAGGGTAATACCAACCGCAATGAGCAAGATCGCCCACAGTCCAGCCAAAAGGCGGTTTCGAGAGACCCATCCAATAACGGATTTCATATGCAATGACTATCTCATAAAAACGCTAAAAAGACAAGAATTGTAAAACATAAACCCTAAAGCCGAAATCGTTTGGGGGGTATGTTCGCATAGAGAAACTCCCCAATAATAAATGACTTTGTGTCTTTATTTGTCATTCCGAGCTGGGCGAGGAATCTCTGTTAATCCGAAAAATCGTGAAATCTTCTGCACGCATTCAAGGCGAAAATCAATTAGAAGTGTTTTTTCAACCCCCTAATTCATTAATCCGTCGCGTCCAGTCGTCACATCTGTCATTCCCGCGAAGGCGGGAATCTAAGTCTTTCTTTATAGTAATGTTTAATAAAAATAGATTCCCGCCTTCGCGGGAATGACAAAGTTGATTGATTTTTGTATTATACGATTTACGCTCTACGTTTTAGGTTTCACGATCAAAACGCTTCTATATGATCCCGCGCGTACTCAATTGTTGCCCCAATTTTTTTGCGAGGATTAAAAATTCCTGTCGGATCAAAAATTCGTTTCGTCTCTCCGAATAATTTGTAGATAATAGGTCCGTACTGTTGTTGGAGATAGGGGCTACGAATGATGCCATCATTGTGTTCGCCGGTAATAGAACCCTTAAACTCAAATACAAGTTTGTAGACTTTTTCAGCTAATTCAAAAATAATGTCGCGCTCTTTTGGATCCGCCAAATCCATTAAAGGAATAATATGGAAATTCCCATCGCCAATATGCCCCGCAATCGTATAGGTAAGTTTGTATTGCGAAAGAATGGTGTTGAGGCGCGGCAAAAATTCCGGCAACTTTTCAGCGGACACCGAAATATCATCAATGAATGGGGCAGTATGTTTATCTTTTATTTTATGGCGCAAGAGGTTAAAACTTTCTCGGCGAATCGTCCAGTATTTTTTCGCTTCTTGTTCGCTACGGGTAACGCGTGTTTTTAAGTGGAAGGGGAGAAGTGCCGCGTGTGCTGCCATCAGCGCCGTGTCGACTTCATCTTCGCTGTCACCGGTAAATTCCGCCATCAGGACGAGTTTTGGTAACCCACCTGTCACTGTCATCCAGAGTTCTGGCAAAAATTGTAACCCCAAAGAAAAGATATTGGAGGCTCCAAGGAGTGAAAGGAAGCTGGGGAAGTAGCGAATCGCAAGCTTTAAGGTTTGATCGTCATATGATTCAAAACTTTCCGGATTGTATCGCAACACCGTGGTAATGATTTTGGCGAGTGGTGCCAAATCATGCAAAAAGATAACAAGAAGTTTCGAATGTTTTTTAGGATGAATAAGCGAAAAGGTGATATGGGTATTCAGACACAAGGTTCCCTGCGCGCCAGCAATCACTTTGCTCAAATCAAACGTTCCGGCTTTTTTGTCCCACACATCCCACAGCGCGTACCCTGCCGAATTCTTATGAACGGTTGGTCGCGCCGCTTGAATGAGGTCGTAATTTGATTCAATCAGCGAGTACATATTTCGATACAGCGCACCTTCAAATCCGGATATTTTTTTCTTTGCTTCCAGTTCCGTCGCGGTTAATGCGCCAAATTCGTACTCATTGCCATCTGAAAGGACAGCGCGAAGTTTTCGAACATAGCTCGTTGTTTTTCCATAGCGCAACGATTTTTCACCACCAGAATTATTCGCCACCATCCCGCCAACCGTACAAATTTCTCGCGACGCGGTATACGATGGCAGTAAAAGATCGTGCTCCAGTGTTGCCTTTTCAAAGTCGCGGTAAAAAACTCCCGGTTCCGTGGTCGCAAAATCTGCTCCCACCTCACCCATGTGAGAAAAATGACGGGTAAAATCAACGATAATAGAATCATTCAATGGTCCGCCACTCATATCGGTACCGGCAGAACGAGCGGTCAAAGAGAGCTTTTTGTCTCGGGAAGAGGT
This sequence comes from uncultured Candidatus Saccharibacteria bacterium, assembly GCA_964513095.1. GTDB lineage: Bacteria > Patescibacteriota > Minisyncoccia > UBA6257 > 2-01-FULL-56-20 > JBDKGD01. Next base: position 18,369 of record CAZELH010000010.1, on the reverse strand, counting down.
TACAAACGTAACGAGCGCTTTTACATCCTCAACGGTTTGGGGGAACACGACGACTTGAGGGGTAACCTTGAAAATACTGGCGTCTCGAGAGGCATTGGCAAGAGTCGTTTCGCTATCTTCCACCTCGCCAGTGAGGATGGAACGCAATTCTTCCGCTAAAGTACTCATATACGTCTATTATCGGTGATGAATGAGATGGGTGCAACGGGGGAGGTGGTGAAGACGTTTGAACTGTCAATAAGATTTGACATTTTTAACAAATAGTGATAGTATCCAAACCAGCACAAAGAGTACCTGTTTTGTATGAAAAAGCAGGTAATTACAAAAAGGAACAAAATACCAAGCAACAAGGAGTGAAAATATGAACATTCGTATGAAGGCGGTAACACTGACGTTGGTCGGTGAAAGCGATGGGTTGAACGTGATGAATGAATTTCCGGTGCCATACATCAAGGTTGGCGCACTTCATTTTCCGGTCAAAACTCAAACACAGTCTTTGGCGATAAAAACAAATTTGGTTGTTTCGGTGTTCGAATTCAATCAAGAAAAAAAAGAATTTTTCGCCACGAGACAGGTCGCCGCAAAATTCGCCGACTATTATCTGGTGCTTTGGATTGATGCGCCAGAGATCGTCGAAACAGAAAAAGCTCAAGTGCTTCAATTCTGTAAAAAAACAAAAACGTTGTTGGCGTGCGTCGCCAATAATGGTTGGATGAAAGGCGAAGATGGAAGGGATGTAGAAATTAGAGACGGCATGTTGTTTGGAACAACATGTACCGACCCCAACAAAATCACTGCCGCGGCAGAGATGATGTTTCATCTTGCCAGTGCAGTTGGATGAATTACCCCCCCCCGAAACACGGATTTATGTGTTTCGGGGATTTCTTTTTTAAAATCGCAAATACTCTTTCCAGTAATTATAGAGCGATCGGGTCGCAAACAAATCTCGGACGTTGTATCGCGCAATGTCGAGATATTTTTTTTCGGCAAACAGTTGTGTCACATCATCGCCGGTCACCCCACCAACCTTTGGACTTTCAATACCAAATGCACGGCTGTATAAATGCAAACTTCCTTTTCTTCGCACGGCACCATAAAAACTTAATAAATCCGCCAAGTCGATATGGGTGGCGCCAAATTTTTGAGAGCTCAAATATCGATTCGACATCAAGTCTTTCGGCGGTCGGATGTGGTGAATGGCGGAGCGAATCATTAAAAACGGCACGTCAAACGCTCGTCCATTAAAACTCACAAAATCCTTTGCCTTTGCCGCCACTGCCCAAAACGATTCCAACACTTCCTTCTCGCTTCCACATTTAAACTTAATCCCGTTTTCCTCAAAGTCTTCTACTGGCGCATCGGGTGACTGGTAGTACACGGCTCCCGCATCTCGTTCGCCGTCAAGGACGCCAATCGCCACCACTTGTCCGGTAAGGGGTGAAAATCCGAGTCCATTTTTTATATCATCAAGTGCCGCGGCATACTGACCAGAATCGGCAGCATCTTTTTTGATCCACCGCGTAAGCATCTCCTGTGTTGTTTCATCAAGCGCGTCAAAATTTTCGCCAATCGTTTCGATATCAAAAATAATAGTGGACATAATAAAAAATGAATAATTCTATTGTAGCGCGAGAATAGGTGAGACGCTACAATAGAAAGCACATGGTTATTCAAATACTTGCCTATGGAATAGGAGCACTCCTTTTCTTTACTCTTGCCAGTGTGCTGATTTTTGTCGCAGTGAGCGATATCCTTGGGAGAAAAAAGGGGTACGGTGTTCCATTTGTCGCAACGCCGTATGGGCTGGCAAAAGAAGCGCTAATGATGTGCGTCATTTCAAAAAATGACGTGTTTTATGATCTCGGGTGCGGAGACGGGCGAATGGTTTTTTTAGCAGAACAAGCGGGTGCGAAGAAAGTGGTTGGATATGAGACCGCGCTGTGGCCGTATGTGATGTGCGTAGCAAGAAAGTGGATATCAGGTTCGCGCGCCCAATTTTACAAGCAAGATTTTTTTGAAAAACCAATTGGTGACGCCACCATTATTTATGCATATTTAATGCCTGATCCGATAAAAAAATTAGAAGAAAAAATAAAAAAAGAGTGTCGCCCATATACAAGACTGGTAATTCAAGACTATCCATTCACTGCGATACATGAAGTGCGCAAAACCACACATGGTCGGCACACACTATACAGTTACATCATTGCGCCAGAAGACATAAAATAGCGATACCGAGAAAAATCTGTGATATGAAACACATGGCCATTGTGTGTACCACTGCACCCAAGCGCGATATCTCCAAACGAATCAGGAATACCTTCTTGAAACGGAACCGCTTCTTGCCAGACAAAGCCATTGTTCATGCAAGTGCGTTGGAACGATGATGTTAGGATCGCGTTGTGCCCTCCGTGATTTCCCAAAAAAACAAATATAAAAATACCAACAATAATCAACCAAAAAAACCACGCAGAATCTTCATGGAGGGTCAGAGAGTAGCGGGAAGAAGTGGGGCGAGGAAGATGGCGAAATAAAAAAACACAAAAGAGGATGATGAGGGTAGCGACACCAAGGAGTGCGAGTGTGAAAGAAAAAGAAAAACGATGAGTAGCGAGGGCGGAGAGTAAAATGGAAGTTTCCGCGTGAATATCATAAGCCTTTGGGATATGAGCGGTAGTGGAAATGGTCCATGGTTCCAGTAAATCAAAAGCGGTGAGTGGCGCAATCGAAACAAGAAAAGCGGTATCAGAAATGCGTACGGGTGTAAGAGGAAGTGTATTTTCGCCGTTTTGTAAGCGAGAGGCCTCTACGGTAAGGGCGTCAGTATCGGTGGGGACGGTAATTTCAATAAATGATGGGTTGAATGAATATGAAGCAATGCGAAGGGGGGTGGTAGTAAAAACAGGTGCCGACAGGCTTCGCACCGGAGGGCTCGTAATAATAATTGAAGAGCTGAAAAAAAGAATGGCAACGCCAACAAGCGCTTCTAGTGGAAGGGTAATTCCCAAGATGCTTTTATGGGTATCTGGATGAGGAGAAAAGAATCGCGCCGAACAACGAGGAGCAACAAGCATGTTAAAAAGACGCACCATCAAAAAAATTCCTCCAAAGATGAGGAGCGTGAGACACTCTCTTCCCCACGCGGTTGTAAAAAACGCTTCAAAACTTTTGGCATCAAGCCACACAACATAGGCACCGCTGACGCCACCGATCAAAAGCGAAAACAAGGTAGCAATATTAAAAAATCGTAAAAAATATTGTTGCGCGGTGAGGGATATGCGTGAAAAAAAATCAGAAAAGAAAGAAATGCTCACGACGCACATGCCGATCCAGAGTTCTTTGGAAAACAGATGGAGTGTCATGATGATCCCCGATACAGCAGGGAGAAATCCCGAAGCAACAGCATGACTGGAAAATGCACGAAGCGCAATGGCGGTAAACGTAAAAAATCCACAAAAAAAGAAAAGATACGAGTATCGGATTCGTTGCGTGGCGAAAAATATCAAAAGAATCCCACAGAGATATGCGCCAATACGATATAGCACAAAAGATCCCGAATAAGTAGTGCTAAGAGAAAAAATAGTGGTGATAAAAGAGGTGTGGGCAGGTGATGAAATAAGATATGCTTTGTATCCGATAAGCGCGATGGCGCCGACCATGGATAATCCAAAAGACAAAAATAGCCATTTTATAAGTCGCAAAAAAAGAGGTGACGGGTTGAGATAAATAGTTGGATAAAAGAAAACAAAAAGACCAAGTGCGCACAAACCAAGCAGGAGCGCCTGCCCAAACAGTTCGATAAAAATAAAGAACACTTCCAAAAGAGAAACAGAATGATCAATCAGTGGCGCCGAGTTCATTTCGTGAGAACTGGAAGTGATAAACGGATAGTTTCCACGGGTAAAGTGGCCATCATCATAAGACACCACGTACCAGCTACCCAGAACCGGCGAAAAAGATGAAGGAACGGAGGCGGTGAGTGTTGAAAAATTGGAAGATACCGAAGATTGTGCTTTGTAGACAGTGCCCGATGCGTTTACAAAAGCAAGAGCACTGCTTTGCGGTTCAATTCGTTCCGAAAAAACAATGGAAAAAGAAGTGCTTGTTGTTGTGGTGGCAAGGGAATATGACAGCGGGGTTGCATGAGCAGACACACTGTGCGGGGTGCTGATATAAAAAAGAAAGAAACAAAAACCTAAGAAAAAGCTATAGAATCGGACGCTTTTTAATGACATAGAGCGCGTAACAAACAAGAATGATAAATATTCCTAGCGTAACAGAGATAATTTTTAGAGATGATCGAAGATCGTTAATTGCGGAGGAAAGTGTTGCGTCAGAAGATGCTGGTTCTGGGAAAGAAACCGCACTCTTATCCTTCGGACATCCAAAAGCTCCCGTTTTTATTATTTGAGTCACTTCGGGTGAAATAATAACCGATGAAGTGCTGGCTGAAGTAAGCGTGGAGTCGGAAGCACACTCAAACGAAACACTAATTGGCGCGCCATTAATAGTTCCAAAGATACGATAAGTGTAACTAGTAGCTACGGTTGGATAAAAATGAGCACTATACGCTCCGGGCGTCTTCCAAACAGGAGACAGAGGTAGGGTTATTTTTTTACCCCCAGCAGATACCTCGACTTGTAATGACTGTTCGAGTTTTTCAACGGGTGTGGCGATGGCGGTATTGAGATGGGTAGTATCTGCGGGGTTGGCGAGAAATACTTGCAGATCAACGCCAGACGCATCATCAACAAACACTGGCTCACCCAGTGAGCCGACTATAAAAATGTATGAATTGTGGCCAATGGTATATACTCGACGTTCATGCGCAGATGCGGTTGGAACAAAAAAAAGAAAGAAAACTGCAATGGTCATCCAAAAACCCAAAAAAGATATTTTTTTCATTATAGTGGCAAGAAGTGAATAGTACCTATAAGTATACATAAAAAGGTAGTAAAAATAACGAAAATGAGATAGAGTGGTGGTATGTTAGTCGACGACGTCACGATACGGGTAGCGGCCGGCCATGGAGGGCGCGGTGCCGTCGCCTTTAATAAGAATTTGATGAGTTTAGGGCCTGCCGGCGGTACCGGAGGGCTCGGCGGAAGCGTGTTCGCTGAAGCCATATCTGATTTGTCATCACTCAATCAGTTTCGAAATAAAAAAGAAGTAAAAGCTCAAAATGGAGCGGATGGAAAGGGTCAATTTAATGATGGTCCAGATGGAGCCGATGTGATTTTGAAAATACCTATTGGTACTGTCATTCACATTCTCGAAACAAAACAAGATATCGAGCTATTGACGATTGGTCAAAGAGTGACGCTTGCAAAAGGTGGAATCGGAGGACGTGGAAATTTTCATTTTCGTTCCGCAACCAACACGTCTCCAAAACAATTTCAAGGAGGTCGTCCGGGAGAAGAATTTACGGTTCGATTAGAATTAAAACTGATTGCCGATGTTGGATTTGTCGGATTTCCCAATGCTGGAAAATCAACGCTTCTTAATATTTTAACGAGCGCGAAAGCAAAGGTAGCAAACTACCCATTTACCACGCTAGAGCCAAATTTGGGAGTGTATTATGGATTGATTTTGGCTGATATCCCAGGAATTATCGAAGGCGCCGCGCAAGGTAAGGGATTGGGTACAAAATTTTTACGTCATATCGAACGAACCCACGTACTCTTTCATTTCATATCATGCGAACAAGAAGACGTGATGGCGAGTTATAAAACAATCAACGCAGAACTGATTGCGCACAATAAAGAATTTAAAAATCACCCGCAGTATATTTTGTTAACAAAAACAGATATGGTGTCGCCAGAGGATGTGCAGAAAAAAATAACACAACTGAAAAAAACAAAAAATACCGTCATCCCGATATCGGCATACGATGATTCAAGCGTAGAGGCATTAAAGAAGATATTGAATGAGCTCGAAAATAAAAAGAACGCTGGTCAATCGTACTAGTAATACCGTTATGGAAGTGGATCGTGTAGCTGACTTTTTCGCGCTCGTCGCGCTTCCATGCGTCGTGAAAAGAACGCGTCAAGACTGTAGTGTGCCGGAAAAAGAAGAAGTGCCACCGATACCGCGTACATCATATAATGTGGCCACTCCACTTCACCGAAATACCACAGAGAGAGGGTGCTATAAAACAAACCAACCAAAAGAGTGAACCGCAACTCAAATCCGACGATGATTAAAAGAGCAATTAAAATTTCCGCTAAACTCGCTCCCAGCACAATCAATCCTGCGTCGGAAGGAAAGAGATAGTGAAATTGTGCGAGATTATATTTGGTGGCGACCGCTAAGGGAAGTGCAGGATGAAAAAGCTTGACGGTTATGGCGGTATATAAAAGTGCCAATCCAAAACTTACGCGTAAAAAGGGAATCAGTAATTCATGGAGGTGAGGCATTCGACGGGAACGAGAAAATAGAACACCGTCGAGAGAAAATGAGCGTGAGCCAAATAAGAAAAAAATAACCGCGGGGGCGAAATAGTGAAGATAGGTAAAAAGATACGGTCCGACCAAAAATACTTGGGCGATAAAAAGCGCAATGGTGGTAGCGCCAGCAAATTCTGTGAACAATCCTGCGATAAAAAATGTGCCGGTTACACCAAGGATCCATCGAATAGTGTCGGCTCCGGCATTGGTAGCAAAAGAAAGTTCGGGGCCGGGGAAAGTGCCTGTTGTTGCGCAATACAAAAGGACAAAACCAAGAGTAATGCGAATAATGGGAAATCCAAGCGAGGAATGTTCTTCAAAAAAGCGATAAAAATGGAAACCGAATCGAGAATGTTGAAAAAAGAATTGTCCGGCAAAAAGAATACAAATGCCAACAACCATCAGCAAAAAGAACAATAGATTGGCACTTTCCGCCAACGGAGAAAAGAGTAGGTAGGCGGTATTTTCAGCCGCATGACTAAATTCAGTGGGAGTAAGCACGTATACTTCGTGTGCGTGCGCGAATAATGGCAACAAGAACAAGAAAATGGAAAGAAAAAACAAAAAAAATCCTTTCATATATATTTATCATACAGCATCTGGTGCGCAGGGTGAAAAAATACTACAATGGAACACATGATAAAAGGATTTAAACAATTCATTCTTCGAGGAAATGTGGTTGATCTCGCAGTTGGTGTAGTCGTAGGTGCGGCGTTTGGAAATGTCGTGTCTGCACTTGTAAAGGATATTCTTACGCCATTCATCGCAGCCATCGCGCGCGTGCCGGATTTTTCGGGACTTGCATTTACGATTAACGGAAGTAGTTTTTTGTACGGCGATTTCATAAACACGACCCTTTCATTTTTCTTGGTGGCAGGATCGGTCTATTTCTTTGTGGTCACGCCATTTAATACCTTTCTCGCGAAAATGAAAAAGGAAGAGCCGTTGGATCCGACAACAAAAATATGTCCTCACTGTGTCAGCGAAATACCAAAATCGGCAACGCGTTGTAAGTTTTGCACGCAACAAGTATAAAAAACCATCACGCGTAATGGCGATGGTTTTTAATGAAAAAGAATACTACACAATCTTTAAATGGGTTTTGTGAGATCGCATGTGCTCCGCCCTGTTTTTTTGGAAACAGGCGATGCATGAATAGGTGATTACTTCAGTGTCTTTGGATTTTCGGGGATTCCATGCCTGTTTTTTGGTAAGAATTTCGTTGCAGTAAAAGCAACGCATTGCTTGTGCTTCCTTTTCTTCTCGCCAACAATATAAAAGAGTCATAGCTTGTAGTATGGTAAACCCAGCAAACAGAATAACTGCGCATGAAAAAATGGGAAGACCGGTAATGCTATTAACGATTATAAAAAGCGCGAAAAAAAGAAACGAAATAAAACAAAAGATAGTGGTTCGAAAAAGAAATCGAAGAAAGGAGTAGATCATAAAACACCTCAATCAGATAGGCCGGACAGATAAAAACAGTATATAAAAGAGCGATATCCTTACGGTATCGCTCTTTTAGAGAAAAATCAAATAAAAAACAATCTTATCTTACAATAGTAACTTTCGCGCTATTTTTGCCTGTGCCACAATCAAGTACTGCGGTGTACGGTAGGTAGGAGTAGGGAATGGAGATAATACGAAATCCAAATGCGGAAAGTCGGTACGCAGTCCCATCAACAGTCACAGTACGGGCACTGTTGGCACGGTTATCAAGCATTACTTTGACGCCGGTTTTAATCGTAAAACTAGTCGGGTTAGCTTGGCAATTCGCATCAAACTGAATGCGACTTTTTGAGTAGGTGTTCACTGCCTGACTATACGAAAGAGTGGCGGTTGGTTTTGGGTTGCTCGGTGATGTAGAAGAAGTAGTGGGCGCACCTGCGGTATTGGTATCGGTGGTAGGTGACGACGGCGATGTGCTTTCATCAAAAAACGCAATGCCAAAAATCGCCAAGCCAATAATTAATAAAATAACGACAAAAGAAAAATATCTCGTGTGAAAAGGAATCATATGATTATAAAAATAATAAAAGATGAATTACCTTTAGTGTAGCACACTGGAAAAATTGGTGAGACAGAATTTTATCCGGCCAGAGAAATTGCAATATACAAAACAATAACACCCAAAACAGTCATTATGGTTGTAAGTATGTTGGGGTGGCGGTGATAACTCTCTGGAAGTAAATCGCTTGCACCAATATAGAGAAAGAATCCACAAAAAAGTGCGAGCACCACAGACAAGAGTTGTTCGGGAAGGGAAAAGAACAAGGTAGAAATAACGCCAAGTGTAGGAGCTATAGCATCAACCGTAAGCCAGCGCAACGCTTGTCTTGAACTTCCTTTGTTTTTTAAAACTAAATTAACCGTATTGATACCATCAGAAAAATCGTGTACCAAAACCGCAGTTGCAATTAAAATGCCAACGGATGGCGATGCTTGAAATCCAAGCCCAATAGCTGCCCCGTCAATAAAACTATGGATTGATAAGCTACCAGCACCTAATTTTCCCCGATGATGGTGGTGGCGCTCATCTTCTTCATCATGAGAGTGCTGAACGGAAAAACTGCGATCCAATACCATGTAACCAATAAACCCAATAGCAACGAGGGTGAATATTGATGAAGCATAAGGTCCCCCGGCAGAAAGCGCGACCGATTCTGGGAGTAAATCAAAAAATGCCACCGCAATCACAGCACCAGCACTAAAACCGGCGATCAGATGGAGTTTGTCGGAAAATCGTAGGGCAAAAAGACCACCAGCAAGAGTTGATAGAATAGTGGCGAGGGTAATAAAGACGAGTATCATATAAGAAAGTATACCACGCAAACCCACGGGAAAATAATAGGGTTCATTAACCGAAAAGAGTCTATTCGTGATACCATAGAAGGGTAGATATGAGTCACGCGATACGAATTAAAAAAACCCCAATTGCCATACTAAAAAATCTAGTAATGGCGGAGTTTGTAACAACTATTCTTTACCAAATAGCGGCCTATATGGCCGATTATGGTCAGTTATACGGACAGTTTGCGGTGTCGCATTCATTGCCATACGAGATTGCGAAATTGCTGGTAAAGCTATCGGCGGAAACGTGGATTATTGGTTACGTGATGCTACGGTGGTATTTTTTCACTATATATATGTATCCCGACAAGATTGCGGTGCGATCGGGGGTAGTGTTTAGGCGGACGGTGATAAAAAATATTGCCCAGCCGATAACAATTTCGTACGCATTCGGATTTCTATCCCGATTATTTTCCTATGGCACGATGATTATAAAAGATGCAACAGGCACACTCATGGTATTCAAGGAAATGCCAAACCCACTCTATTATGGCGAGCAATTTCAAAAAGTAATTGCCACAACACACAAAAATGGCGACACAAAAGAATTGCCAGCACAAATTGCGGATGTGTTGCGGGAGCGTGAACACGAACGACTAGAATTTAAATCAACATTTCGGTGGGACACAAAAGAGAAAAAAATAAATAGAGGATTGGAAAAAGCAGTCATAAAAACAGTGGCAGGATTTTTGAATTCAGATGGAGGAGTATTGGTGATTGGGGTTGACGATGAAAAAAAGGTACATGGTATTCACCACGATTATCAAACTTTGCCCCGTCCTGACATCGATGGATTTGAAAATCATTTCAATAATATATTTACCGACGCCATCGGCGCTCAATTTCGACGTCTGGTTCGTCTTGATTTCCAACCCCACGATGAGCTTATGGTGTGTATGGTAAAAGTGAATCCTAGCGACAAACCGGTATATGTGAAGATGGACAATGCCGAGCATTTTTTTGTGCGAACCGGAAATGCCACGGTGGCCCTGCCGGTGAGTGAAATTGCCGGATACGCCAAATCGCGGTGGGGGTAGAGGCAGGCAGAAAAAAAGTTGACAAAAAAGAGAAATACTTGTTAGTCTAATGCCAGCAATAGTCATTTGAAATAAGTGTTTTAAACCAAAACATTCCCAAATAAACAAGGAGCGTGATATGAATCAAGGATTTTTCTACCTGTGTTTTCTTCGGCACGGTCAAAC
>CAZELH010000010.1:0-7771 GCA_964513095.1 uncultured Candidatus Saccharibacteria bacterium | reverse complement strand
AAGACCCCACATCGAAAAAATTCGGTGTGGGGTATTTATTTTTAGTGAAGTTAGAATTAGGGAGATGGAGTATTTTTTCGGTAGTTAGTTACCGTTAAAAAAGTTTCCCAAATCCATTTGAGTGAGTAGAAGATAATCACAGATATTGTCAAAACAACAAACATTCCGCATCCAACAGCATCTGGATCAATTTCCACTTCCTTTTTTTGTTGATATCCCATGAAACCTCCAAGCGAAATAGTAGGGTGTATCGGCAAGCGCATCCGATGAATTAAATATATAACATATTTTAATATTTTAGTCAAATTATCGCACGTGAGCAAGAATAACAATGGTATACTCAAGAGATAATGGAATTAACATATATAAGGGACGCGGTTGTAATTGGGCATGCATTTGCTGCGTCCTTAGGAATTGGCGCGGTAGTAGTTGCCGACTATTTATTTTTGAAATTTTTGACTGATTATAGAGTCAGTAGAAAAGAAGTGACGGTATTAAAAAATCTATCAACTATTGTCTGGGTTTCTATTTTTTTATTAGTAAGTACCGGTATATATTTAGTAGTCAGTAATCAACAGGTGCTCACATCGCCAAAATTTCTTTTGAAAATGATTGTGGTAGCAGTAGTGATAATCAACGGAGTGGTATTGAATGTCTTTATTACGCCAAAACTGACTAAAATATCATTTCATGCATCAAAAATAAGAAATCATGATGTCCCTGATGCAACTCGCAAAATAGCAATGGCAAGTGGAGCAATATCCATTATTTCATGGGTTACAGCGTTTGTGTTGGGTTCGGTACATAAAATTCCAGTTACGTTGGTTACAGGAATTAGCATCTACTTCGCGTGCATAACGATAATATGTGTAGGTGCGATAGTTTCAAAACGAAAAGAATAAGCAGTATGTTTTTCGTGTGAAAAAAAACAAAAATCCGCCTATAAAAGGCGGATTATATGTATGTGATAAAAATGCAATTTACATTGCGTCTTTAACGTGAGACATCATCATGGCGTTCATCTCTTCTGGCGTCATGGTTTTTGCCATCTCTGCCATTTTCTCCGCATGAGCGGTCATGGCGTGATCGGTTGCCATCTTCATGGCTTCCTCTGCGGTTTCGGCAGTTGCCATGAAATCGCAATCCATAACACCCATATCCTTACAAGCTAATGTTTTCATAGAAAAGTAATACAGCTATACAACACCTGTCGACGAGCAGGAATACTAAAAGTATACGGCATTGCGCTCCATATAACAAACAAAAAAGGAGGGAAATAGTGGATGATTGACAAAATATATTATTTTGGTAATAATGAAGCCCGCGTTTGTAATGGTCGTAGCCACATGAGTGACTGCTCTCCGTTGCTCTTTCACAATGAAAAATATTAAACCAGAAGGGAAAAAATATGCAAAATGTAACCGGAGCGTTGCGCGCCACCGCACCATTTGTAGGAAATATTTCCGATGTCGTTTCCAATACGCAGGATTTGTATGAAGGGGATTTGAAACGATATTTTCAAGCGTTCTTTAAGAACGCTAAAAATCTCAATCATCCATATCACAACTTCAGGCATATGACTCATGTGATGTGGTTGTGTTACTGTGCCTGCGATTTTTATCGCAAGGAATTAACGGGAAGGCAGATGAGGAATTTGCTCATCGCGGCGCTCTTCCACGATTTTAATCACTCGGGAAAAATGGGCAACGATAGCGCAAATATCAAAAGAGCAGTCGCTGGCTTGAAAAAACACATCGCCGAAGAAGACAAGCCATATTTCAAAGATATCGTGGCACTCATTAAAGAAACCGAGTACCCACCAAAAACAGACGGAAGTGATTTGAGTCTGTCCGCCCAAATTCTTCGTGACGCCGATTTGAGCCAAGCATTTTCGGTGGCATGGATTCAACAAGTCATCTTCGGTTTGGCAAAAGAATGGAAGAAGGAACCAATTGAGGTATTGAGAATGCAGGAATCGTTCTTGCGAGGCGTAACATTGCTTACCGAATGGGGTCGTCAAACATTCACGCATGGTGACGTTGAGAACAAAATTAAAGAAGCAAGGCAAATTCTTAAAATCTTGGAATAAAGAACAATCAGAAACAAAACAAAAACCCGTCGATAGGAATATCGGCGGGTAATTTTTTTGTTTCAATACGGCTTGAGTGATCCATCAGGGTATCGAATGCGGTGGCGGGTTTCTTCGAGGGTCAGGATTTTATGGGCGTCATGTTCGTCGTTCCATGAGTGGAGCATGTTGTCGTGGGTGAGGATCCACACCGGCCGATGCAGTGTCCGCAGTGTTGTTATTTCCGCGTAGACGCCAGAGCCGATCATTCCATCGCGAAAGGGGAGCGCGACGCCGGTGTAGCACGTTGAGGCAAGAGCAATGAAATAGTCTAACGGCCCGGCGTTTTTCAAAAGACTATTTGCATACCCCTCGATATGGTGCGGGGTGTTTGGGTTCACAATCTCCCAATGTGGAAATAATTGTTCAATCAGACGCAGGTGAGTCTGTTCAAGGGGTGTGTTGTAGGTATTTATCGGGTGCATATAGTACAGTTTTTTATGCATACTCATAGACCTCCATATAAAATTTTCTAAGCAAGACTATCTATAAGGAGCGTAGCAATCGTGGGATATTTGTCAAAAACAAAAAGTTGACGAACGCGCCTAACCTGTGGTCATATAGTTCAAGCACGAAGACATATTTTTCAAATACGAATAGAAGGAAAGGAAGATAGAATGATGAAATGGTTTAAGGCAACTCCCAAAATCATCAATTGCCCAATACGCAATTGGCCTATTAACGTCGGTCCCGTTATTCAACTGGTCGAAACTCGCGAATTTCAGATACTAGCCGACAAACTGCAGTTGGGGATGACGTATCTGGTATTTCGTTCGGCAACACACAGTCGCTTCACCCACTCAATCGGTGTCTATGATCTGGCGCGAAGAACGGCAGATAATTGGGTGAAGTGGGGTTTTATTACAAAAGAAGAGGCAAACGCGATAGCGGTGCATGGACTCTGGCATGACATTGGCCACCCAGCATTTTCTCACGTCACAGAAGATTTTTGTCAAAAAGACAATAATCAAATGAGTCATGAGGTGGCGAATAATTTGAAACAGATCATCGCAAAAGCGGGAGTGAATGCGGAACTCGCAGTTCGTCTGATTGGTCACGAACACCCACTCCATTGCGCGGTCAGTGATAAAAATCTCGGTGCCGATAAATCTGATTATCTTGAACGAGATGGATGGTACGCGATTCAAAGCCGGCCAATGGGTATTAACGCGGTGCGTGAGCACACCTATTTTATCGATGGTCAGATTGTCGTTGATAAAAAAGTGGTTGACTGCGCAATGCACCTCCAAGATTTCTACATAGAGATGTATAAAAGCGTCTACTTGAGAAAATCATTGGTGATTGCGCAACGAATGTTTCACAAGATGGTGCATCATCTCATAAAAGGAGGAGAGGTGCGTGCGGATGAGCTGTATGGCATGACCGACACAGAACTGATGGCACGAGCAATCTACTCGCCCAGTGAAAGGGTTTGCGATCTGTATCAAAAACTCCGAAACAGGACGCTGTTGAAGGAAGCAATTGTTGTGCGACCAGAAAAATTCATTGAAGAAACGAGGATTGCAAATAAACCAATCATCGTTATTCCCGCAAACGAAACAATTGTAAAGCAATTAGTGAAATCTCCCATCTTGAATAAGAAAAATCACGAAGCATTGCAAAATGTAGAAGATGCAATGGCGGATGTGGCAGGAATTCCACGAGGGTCAGTGGTGGTAGTGCCGGTGTTTAACCCAGAACGATTTCGAGTTCAGGATATAAAATATTGGGATAGCGGGAGAAAGAAAATCTATTCCTTGAAAGAAGCCAGACAGGAGCGATTTACCGCACTGGAGCAGACCTTCTATTCCTACTGGGCGTTTCGAATTTGTACCACGCCACAGTATCGAAAACATCTTGCATCAAAAAAAGTGGCAAGCAAAGTCTTGAGTTTGGTTCTGTAACAGTTCCTTTGCAGAGTAGGTGAGCAACGCACGCGCGTTGCTCTTTTTTTATTTCCCCTGATGGACAAACAGCAAATCGCGACTCCCCAAAGAATCAATGGCGGTTAAGATAAATTGCATAATGGGGTCGTGATCAAATTTATTTTCAATGAGCGTGCGAACTGTCTGCATCGCCTGTTCGTGGGTGGTGCCCGATCGGCGACGATTCGCTTGGTATTTATCAATCACAATCAGGGAGCGCTCTTCTAGAATATCGAGGTAGTTTTCCATCGCGCCAATTTCAACAGCTCCAAGAGGTATCTGTGAGTCGGGAACATGGTAGGGGTTAATGCCTTCGGCGATATGGTGAGAACCCGCAATAACTCGAGTCTCGCCATCAATTCCATCGCAAAGATTGTTTTCTAAGATGTCGTGCGTCCATACACCATGGAGATTCCAAAATTCCCGCATTGTGGTAGTACTGGACACGCCGATACCTTCGAGGTGGTGTAAAAAATCTTCAACATCTTTTTGATCAGAATATTTTTCTTGGAGGACGGAAGCGATTGGCGCCGATCCATCACGCACTTTTTCAACGCCGTACAAATCAATAACCGCTTTTTGCTGTTCGGGGGTTGCGGTATGAGGTCCCGATTTTCCGACATCGTGAACAACAGCGGCAATGGTTGCTTTTCGAATGTGATCCGGCGAAATAGAAACATGATGGTCCGCATCTTCGTTGAAATAGGTAAATAAATTATCAAGACCCCAACAGATCATGCGAGAGTCGTCGTTGAATCGTTGGTATCGTTCCTCGATAAGCGCTAATCGATCAACGATGACTGGGTGAAGATCTTCCTCTTGCACGCCAAGTTCAGTAAAAAAAGAAAGCACCGTTTCACGGTACGGATTTTCTGATTCTTGTTCTGGAACGTGAGGTTGTTCGTATGAGTTCATAAGATAAGAGTATATAGGTAGTGTAGTACAAGGATAAAAAAATACCATCATGCGAAGTCGTCATATATCAACTGACCTATCTTGAAGCGGCGCGGGAGGAGTTGACATATTGCAAAAGGGGAGTAGATTTTCTTTTAGTACCCGTCTCGTCACAGTACGAGGCATAACCCAATTGACCGATTCGTTTGAAAAGATGCCTTGAAGGAGGCCATATGATACAAATTGGCAATGTAAGATTATTTCAGCATCGTTCTCGTACCGACTCGGAATACGAAGAAAAAAGCGACGAATGTCCAGTTCCCGAAAAGGGGATATTTTTTAACCAAGGATTAATCGTCCGACCTGATAATATTTGGCCCGACGATCGCAGAATGGCTGATTATGCCAAGGAAGAGATTGATAAATTGTTGCGAATCGGAATTTTAAACAAAGAAGCAGCATTCTTGCTACATGATGCTTCCGCGTGGAGTAAAAATCGGGTTGAATGTTTTGTTGAGTTCACTGATCTTAAACAAGCATTGACTCTTTTTGAAGAAGCGATGAAAGCCCGTCTAGTCGATATCTATCTCTATCGAGATGGGAAGAGAATCGCTTGGTACGATTGACAAAAATGGAGTATACGCAACAACCCCTTGCTACCAGCCGACAAGGGGATTTTTTTTACAAAAAACCAACCCTTTGTGGGGGTTGGTGGCATTAAAAACGGGCAAGAGAAATTTCAAAAAATCACTCCACGAGAATTTGATTGCTGACAATCCAAAGAGTGTTATTTTTTATAACTTCCACTCGCCAGAAACCAGACAGCGGTTTTTTGTACTCATAGTGCGAAATTATTTTTTCGCAGACAATGGAATCATTTCGATACAGTCGTATCAGTGCTTCACAGGGTAGATCGATGATGAGTGAATTGGCAACGGTGATTCTATTTTCAAAAAATGGAACCTCGTTTTTTATGGCATAGAAGCGAAAGCCAGTTGTATCGCCAAGTGTGTCAAAGGCAATATACGATCGGCCAGATTTGATTGCCTCAAAAATAGAGACTCGATTAACAATATCGGTACGAGAAAGAAGAACATGGGTCGACATCAGTGAAAACATCTTATCGTATGGGTCTATCGCGGTACCGAATATGCGCACATTAGCATGCGCATCAACGCCTCCAAAAATTGGAATGGGATGGCGGGCAGCAACGCTGAACTGATACCATCTATCCATATTATTTTTCTGGACAAAAAGGAGTGGCGCGTAGAGGTGAGAAGGATCAAAAAGGAGATTTTTCACAAGCATCGATTTTCGGTCTAACGCATTTGAATGAAAATTAATCAGTTCAAGGGCATTATAAGAAAATGGTGCGCGCGGTGATTGCTCGATGTGTCCGTACCCAAGAAAGTCGGGTATCTGCGTCTGCGCGGATGGCACACTAAGCAAAGATCCCTTCCCTTTAATATAGGTTTCGCACCCAAAGATAAAAAGAACTGTTCCGATGTGTTGATCGGGTCTATGCGAGTAAGTATCATGATCGGTTAAGATAACGCACGTAACATTGTTGTGGGTTGCGGCGGTAGCAATATCCAAAAGTGTTCCAGTGCAATCATATGATCTGTTAGAATGAACATGAAACTGTACTTTTATATCTTTATACCCAGTGGTCACGTGGCACGGTTGATTCTGTGTGGCAATGATTGCGGTATCGATATTGTGATATACGACACATAGCAATGCAAAAATAATTATTGACAGTATTAGCAAAAATAAAAGAAATTTCTTATATTTTTTCACAAAGCAATCTCC
Organism: uncultured Candidatus Saccharibacteria bacterium; assembly: GCA_964513095.1. GTDB lineage: Bacteria > Patescibacteriota > Minisyncoccia > UBA6257 > 2-01-FULL-56-20 > JBDKGD01. The sequence goes on along the minus strand of CAZELH010000010.1, from coordinate 1,012 downwards.
TATGTAGTTGTGAAGGAAAAACTGGAAGACCCAGCCTCAGCACAACGTACTAATAAAAAATGTATTTGTCAAGTATGACCAAAGCCTTTTTCGGGGCCAAAACATTGACAAATAAGTAATTTAATGATAATAAATAGTAGGAACTATAAATTTTTTCAAATTGTTGAGGAGGATGGTATGCCACAAGTATATACGCCAATAGATTGTAATAAAGACTTTGCAGTAATGGTTGGAAGGTACGGACCATTGCATTTTGGTCATATGGCAGTCATTGATAGTATGGTAGGGGCTTACGGCACAAATTGCGCCTTGTTCATTGGGAGTTGCAATGCACCTATCAGTTACCGTCATTTATTTAGTTTTGAAGACAGGCTCTCTTTTATAAGAACATGTTATCCAAGCATGCGAGTTGCCGGATTGCCTGATTTTCCAGAATCGGATTCCGCATGGTTGACCTGCCTTGACTCTCTATTAGAACTCGCCGGTGTTCCACTTGCTAAGGCAGTGTTCTATGGTGGTAGTCGTGAAGACATTGAATTTTTTATCACCACTGGTCGTCAGGTAGAAATAATGAATCGCTTTGATGGGACAACGCCAATGATATCAGCTACACAGGTGCGGGACGCGTTAATCGAAGGACGATCGATTGAAAAATTAGTTCATCCAAAGATTATCGAAGCAATCACATATTGTTTTCCTAAACGGTGGCAGGAGTTGAAAAGGCGGTAATAAAATAAGTGGTAAAGCGGTGTCGTCCAAGACATGCAAATGCATGAAAAGACGATCCGCTTTTATTTTTTTAATAAATATAAAGTAGCGAGCATTCTATTTTGTTTGCCAAAACAGGTAATTTTTGGAATAAAAAAAGCCCGAGGTGTCAAAGCGCCTCGGGCTGTATTGTTAGTTTTTTCTTACCGGTTTCGCTAAATCGAAAGAGTGACGGGGTAGTGTGGTACTCCCATAGCCATCATCGGTGTTTTTTCAAGTTGATAAGAACCTACATCTTTATAGA
>CAZELH010000009.1:0-25110 GCA_964513095.1 uncultured Candidatus Saccharibacteria bacterium | reverse complement strand
AATGTGTCGAGAGTGTCCTTCACCATCACTTTCTGTTTTAACGGTTGGATGAGCTGCGAGCTCCATATGAACGATACGTCGTTCATATGAATTCATTGAGGGGAGAGAAACACTTACTCCTGTACTGGTAACGCGTCGCGCCGCTGTTCTGGCAAGCTCTGTCAAAAGAGTTTCACGCTGACGACGATAATTATTAATATCAAAAAAAATTGGTTTTCGTGATTCCTTGCGAGCAATTAATTGAACCCAATGATTAATATTTTCAATAAAAGAAACAAGTATATCTGGGCTTTTCTCAAAAAAAGAGTCATAAATAAAGACACTCGCAGATCCGTGCTCTTCATCGTGTATTTCAACACGAAAATCACTAAATCCCATAGCGGTTAAAAATTGTGATATATATGATTCCCAGAAATTCATAGAAGCAATAATAGAATAATAAAACGACGTTCTGCCCCTTATAAGCAGTATGTATCCGAAGTAAAAAACCAACACGTTCTAAAAATTATTTAGATCGTTGAAGAATTTCCTGTTGCACAAGATTTATAATACTAGACACAAGCCAATACAAGGTCACTGCGGCCGGTAAACGAGCGAAAATGGTCAACGTGAGGACGGGCCCCAAAAACATCATGATTGAATTAGCCGCCGCGGCCTGATCATTGCCACTGGCCTTTAAGTATCGTTGCATCAAAAACCCCTGTACATACTGTAAAACAGCAGTAATAACTACAATCACAATACTGGGTTCTTTGAGGCTTATCAAGCCAAGAAACATATCAGGAAGCTGATCTGGTACAGGAACAAAGGAATAGAGGCCCTGCAACGCCCCTGTAGTGAAAATACTGGTAAAGACATGATATAAAGCAATCATTACGGGGATTTGTATAAAAAGAAGCAAAAATCCAGCAAATGGATTAAAATTATGCTCTTTATACAACGCCAACATTGCTTCGGTTTGTTTTTGGGGATCACTGGCATGCTCCTCGCGAATTTTCTTCATATGAGGCTGTAATTTCTGAGCAACCATCTGATGTTTTTGACTTTTTGCAAATAATGGAAAAAGCGCCACCCGAATAATGATGGTTAAAAGAATAATAGCCACACCAATATCAGAAAATGAGAGGTAGTGGTACACCAATACCAATAAATTCAGAAATGGCTGATAAATAACAAGATGGTAGAGAGAAGATATCATGTACAGTAGTGTACGAAGTTACGGTGTATTTGTGAATGGCTATTGTCCACGAGGAAATTTTTGAGAAAGGTCTCTCAAAAGATCCGAGAGAGTCGTTTTATCAAGAGTAAATACCGGTTTTTTAATATAAAAAACAACATCAATTGAATACGGGGCATATAAAGCGAGCGCAGTATCATAAAAGAATCGGCGGATACTGTTTCGAGCAACCGCAGAAGGATATACCGCGCTTGGGATAACAACAGCACATCGAAATAAGGCGCGGGTATTCGGACGCCATTTCACACCAAAATAAGAGTGCGGAAGTGACAAAAAACGCCACGAAGAACTAGGGGAAAAATCACCAACTCCAAGACGGTGACGTCGAGAGATCATAAAAACCGATGAAAACAGCTATGAAGATACCGTAAGACGCTTACGGCCCTTTGTGCGACGGCGCTTTAAAACAGCGCGTCCAGTATGAGAACTCGTTCGAGCTAAGAAACCATGGGTTCGAGCACGTTTTTTCTTTTTTGGGTTATACGTAGCTGACATATAGGCTATATCATAATACATACTCGAATAAGTAGCAAGAGATAAAACATAAGCACCACAAGGGCTAAAAAAGTTTTCCACAAGTAATAAACAGGTGCAATAAAAAATTCTTTGCGTGATGTAAAACAGATACGGTACAATCAAGCATATCGAAGAAATTATATGCCTATAGAACTTGAACACTTGTGGAAAAAAACATTATCGGAGATGGAAACAAAAATTTCTCGAGCAAATTTTGCGACATGGTTGAAAAATAGTTTATTAATAAATAAAAAAGAGGAGGGAGTTCTCTTAGTGGGTTTGCCAAATAACTTTGCAAAAGAATGGGTAGAGAACAAATACCAAAAAGATCTTCTTGGAATAATACGAACACACGATAATTCGATTAGAAAGTTAGAATTTTGCGTAAACAGCAATCAAACAACATTGCAGAAAAAAATATTCGCTGACACTAGCCAAATTTTACAAAATAAAATTCGTCTCGAATTTCGAATTGACCCTGAAACAAATCTAAATTCCCGCTATACACTTGATTCATTCGTTGTAGGGTCTTCAAACGAGCTTTCCTACGCCGCTGCGACAGGAATTATCAACAACGTAGGCACAAAATATAATCCTTTTTTTATCTATGGAGGAGTAGGGCTGGGAAAAACACACCTCATTCAAGCTATTGGTAATGAAATAAAGAAAAAATATAACGGAGCAATAAAACCACGCTACGTTACCTCTGAAAAATTCACCAATGATGTTATTTGGGGTATGAGAAATAAGCGGATGGATGATATGAAAAATAAATATCGCAACATCGACGTATTAATCATCGACGATATTCAATTTATTGGTGGTAAAGAGCGAACCGAAGAAGAATTTTTCCATACCTTTAACGCGCTCTACGAAAACAATAAACAAATAATTATCTCTTCCGATCGTCCACCGCAAGCAATACCAACCCTAGAAGACCGGTTGCGATCGCGCTTTGAAGGAGGATTAATTGCCGATATTTCTTTCTATGACTACGAAACACGCGTCGCAATTATTAAAAGTAAGCTACAAGAAAATCAACAAGCATTAACCGATGAAGCGATTGATGCGATCGCAAAACGCATCAAGAAAAATATCCGCGAATTAGAAGGTATTGTGAATAAAATAATATTTTACAAAGAAAGTAAGCGGGTTGAGGTCACAAAGAAAATCGTCGATGAAATTATCGATAAATCAGGAACGCCGAGCGCAAAACCAATATCAGACGCTCAAATTCTTCAAGCAGTAGCAGGTTTTTACAACATAGAGATTGCGGATCTAACTGGCCGATGTCGCAAAAAAGAAGTGGTGCAACCACGCCAAGTCGCAATGTACCTTCTTCGGGATATCTTGGGACTATCTTACCCCTTTATTGGGGATAAGATGGGGAGAGATCATACCACTGCAATCCATAGCTATGAAAAGATAAACACAGAACTCGCAAAGAATTCAGCACTTAATCAGAAGATATTCCAAATAAAGGAACAAATACACAAGAGTTAATACCCTTCTATCCACAAGAAAAAACAACGCTCCACAAAGAAAAAATGTACTTATTCACACAATTAACAGGCCCTACTATAACTACTCCTACTGATTTATGTATTTAATATATCTATGAAAGCAATAGTACTGAAAACAAACTTAAAAGAAGCACTAACCATCACCGATAAAATTGCGGGTGTAAATGCAACTCTTCCGATATTAAAAAATATTCATATTAGCGCTGAAAAAGAGAAGTTAGTTATTTCAGCAACGAATTTAGAGATCGCGGAAAAATGCACCATCTCCGCAAAAATAGTTGAAGAAGGAGAGATAACAGTCGAAGCAAGCGTGATAAGTCAATTAATTCAATCAATTCCATCTGAACGAATTAATATACAAACAACAGGGGGAAATCTTGAAATACAAACCGAAACGATAAAATCAACAATTCTTACATCCCCCGTAGACGATTTTCCAATTATCCCAAAGGTTCATAGTCAAAAAGGGGTATTGAAAATGACAGCAGAAGTACTAAAAGAAGCATTTATAGCAGTATCGTCGGCAACTCAACAGTCAGATATTCATCCAGAGCTCGGTAGTATTTTAATTGATTTCACGATAGATACCGTAGTAGTTGCCGCAACTGATAGTTTTCGATTGTGCGAAAAGACAATCGCGAGCGATTTTTTTGAAACGACCATCGAAGAGCCGTTTCGGATATTGCTTCCAGTAAAAACAGCGCAAGAAATCATACGAATTTTCCAAGACAATAAAGAGATGATTGAAATTCAATGCGATGAAAATCAGGTGCTCTTTCAAACAGCTTCAAAAGACTGTATATCGCGTTTAAATCAAGGAAACTTCCCCGAGTACCAATCGATCATTCCAAAGGCCTTTAAGGGCGAAATAACGGCAAATAAAGGGGATCTGGTATCAGCAATACGTACCGCAAGTATTGTTTCAGGAAAAAACAACGAAATAATTTTTTCTCCATCCGATACCCAAAAAAGCATTCAGGTGAAAGCTGCTGACGAAACACATGGTGCCGCTGAAATAACTGTCTCAGCAAAAATTATTGGAACTGCTCCAGAAACAAGCTTTAATGCAAAACATTTGCTTGATGGGTTGAAAATTCTCAAAAACGAAGAAGTATATATGGCAATTTCTGAAGAAAACAAACCAGCACTCCTGAAAGAAGGTAATTTGTTGTATATTGTTATGCCGGTTATTCATTAAACCAACAAAAAACCGCAATAAAATGCGGTTTTTTGTTTAAGTGCGCTACAAAAGATGTTTTCTCTATGGATTAGTACTTGATGCTTGCAATGCACGAATCTGATCGCTTAATCCGGTAATCAATGACGCGGTATTTTTCTTAAGCCATTCTGCGGTACCGGTTTCCCAAAGTGTATATTGAGGATCGGCGCCAGGATTGTAAGGAATATCACCAAGAGGATCATTTTTATTAACGTAGTGAAGAATATCGTGAATACCATTTGGCGTAAAATATGTTCCATTGAGCATTGGTTTTGCGGGCACTGGAGTAGGTTCTGGGGCCGTAAACTGCTCGGTCGGATACTGTTTGACCGCTTCCTTCATAAAAGCGCTCCAAATAGGCACAGCGGCCAAAATACTTGAACCATTTCGTTGCATTGGAGTGTTGTTGTTGTTTCCCGCCCACACACCTGCTACTAAAAAGGGAGTGTAGCCAATCGTCCACGCATCGCGGTAGTCGTTGCTGGTACCTGTTTTTAATGCGACGTCATATCCAGGGATAGTGGTGAGATTCAAGCTTCCAGAAAAAAGATCTGCACGAAGATTTGCATCAGATAAAATTGCATTAATCATGCGAGGGTACTGCGCCTGAATAACAAGTTCGTTATTTTCTTTATAGTGATCAATAATCTGCCCCTTGTTATCTTTTACCTCTAAGATAGTGATTTGTGGGTGTTTCACGCCATCTTGCGCCAGTACGCTGTATGCTTGAACTAAATCGGTTAAATGAACCGCGCCACCTCCAAGAACAAGAGAAAGTCCATACTGACTTGGATCAGTTAATGTTTTTAAACCGTAAGATTGTACTTTTGGAATCACACTGGTAAGTCCGGCAAGATATAGCACCTTTACCGCGGGAACGTTCATAGAAAGAGCCAATGCTTTTTTTAAAGGAACGGGTCCATGAAAGAGGTGATCGAAGTTTTCAGGATGAAAACAGCTTGGAGTGTCATGGGTGAAATCAACAATTGCCGGACATGCGGGATTATTAGCGGAAAATTCAGTAGGAGCATCAAAAACGAGCGTGTCGGGGGTGTATCCTTTTTCGAACGCGGTCATATACACAAAAGGTTTTAACGCTGATCCCGGTTGTCGTAATCCTTGAGAGGCGACATTGAAATTTCCTTGATTTTTTTGATCAAAATAATCACGAGATCCAACAAGTGCTAATATTTGTCCGGTTTTTGGATCTTGGGCGACAAGCGACGCGTTTGTTCCTTTGTAGAGTTTTTCATTTCGAGCTGCTCCTTCAGAAACGGCACGTTCCGCAATTTGTTGTAATGGCCAATCAAGCGTAGTGGTTATCTTAAGTCCGTTATTTTTTATGATACCGTCTGCGTAAATATCATTATTTTGAGTAAGTTCATCAAGCACCATAAACACAAAATGAGGGGCTTTTACTCCTGTTCCTCGAGTAGTAAACGATAAGGGCGAAGCAAGTGCTTCTTGATACTGCGCATCAGTAATTTTTTTACTATCAAGAAGGTTTTTAAGAATAATATGTTGACGTTTTACTAAATCGGTCAGATGACTACCCCACGGAGAATAATACGTTGGGGCTTTTGGGAGGGCCGCTAACACCGCACTTTCTGCGAGCGTTAGCTGTTCGACCGGTTTTCCAAAATACGCCTGTGAAGCAGATTCAACGCCGTATAGAGTAGGACCGTAGGGGATTTCATTAAGATATAACTCTAAAATTTTATCTTTGGTATAAAATTTACTGATTTTGACCGCTAAAATTAACTCCTTTATTTTTCGAGTTACCGTTCGTTCATCGGTTAAGAATGCTTTTTTTACCAATTGTTGGGTAATTGTTGAACCACCCTGCACAACTCCTCCACGAGTGATATTTACAAATAAGGCTCGAGCAATGCCACGCCAATCAAACGCTGGTTCAGTATAAAAACGCTCATCTTCGATAGCGATAGTAGCATCTTTTAAGTACTGAGGTATGCGCTCAAGTGGAACAACGGTACGTTTTTTGTCATCTCCGACTTCGTATAAAAGTACTGTGCCAGTGCGATCGTAAATTTTTGTAGATTCCGCCACTTGGCGATTAATAATTTCATCGCCAGTAGGGAGACTTCCCGATACTGAGTAGACAATATAAGCCAATGCAAATGAACCAAGAAAGAATAAGCAGACGCAGACAAGAAAGAGTGTCTTGAGCCAAAATCGGAACCGCCGTTTTTTTAACATAATGGTAGTAATTATAAATAAAAAATCCCTTTTGGTCAAAGAGATTTTTTAAAAAATTGAGAAAATAAAGAAAGTGAATAGATTACGCTTCAGGGGTGCCATCAGTACCGAATCCATCACCAAAATCATCACCGTCATCTTCTTTATCAAGAGGCATTAAACCCTCTTCATCGTCAAGAATGAAGTCTTCGCCACGATCTCCCGTTCCCGGAAGATCCAAGTTATCTTCGTCGTTGAGTCTTTTAAAAGCCATCGGTTGCAAAAAATATCCAATAAAAAAGAAATGCGACCTTTTTTAATAGTTACTATCGTACGGCAAAACCCGTATTTGTCCAAGTCAGAATAGGGGATAAATAGGATTTGTCAAGGAATAGGGGTAAATAACGACCAAAAACCATCTTTTTTAGATTCTCTATTCTTTTTACGATGACATATAGAATGGCGTAGGTTTGAAATAGATATCAGAAATTCTCTTTGAAACTTGCATTACTTGTTGTTTTATTGTATAATATAGAAAGTTCGTTTTTAATAGTTTTATTACGAAATTAACCGCGTAACTACGCACTAAACAAGTGAGGAGGCGTTGTGAATCATAAAGGAATTCGTAAGGAACTTATTATTTCCCGACTGTTAGTGGTTTTTAAGAAGTTTCGAACGATCAGACCTTGTGTGTCTGATGGAGAACTCAGAAATCTTTACGCTAAAAAGGACTTTGCCGGAATGGTTTCCTGCGTCAAGAAAGATCTCGCGCTCCCTTTACGGGTAAAACTTGCTCTGGTCAATAGTGGTGGTCCTGCAAATGCAGTAGCATTTGTTTTTTACCCCGAAGAATTGCCTATGTACGGCACTTCCGCGTTTCAAGACAGTGAAGTAATTCTCTATATTCGAAAAAATTTTATCGCACAGGCGAAGTTTGAATCGGTAGTTTTTGCCATCACTCATGAACTCTGTCACGTACTTCTTGCTGCGTTAAAGATGCAGTTTGATAGTGAGGCGGAAGAAGAAGTTGTGGTTGACCTAACAGCAATGGTTATGGGATACCGAAAATTTCTTCTGTTGGGATGTGTATACCTCGCCCAGTCAGGATTCCAAAAAAAATTAGAGTATGAAAATCTTGGATATCTAAACGAAGAAGAAATTAACTTCGCTAATGATTTAATTGAGTTTTACCTGAAAGCTACACAGTCGTGAGATTTCCGAGCCGTTTTTTACCCAGAAAAACGGCTTTTGATTTTTATTATATGAACAATAGACGTTTCGCGACCTGCCTACCGGCAGGCAGGTTTACGATATATGATTCGTGACCTTCATCTGCTGTTGAGTACACAAGGCAATCGCAAGGGCATCAACAGCGTCATCGATAAGTTCGGTTGTAGAAATATGTAAAATAAGACCCACCATTTTTGCCACTGCTTTTTTATCAGACGCCCCACTTCCGGTAACCGCGAGTTTAATCTCATTGGGAGAAAACTCAACAATGCTGGGGCAAAATGCGCTGGCGGTTGCAATCAGTGCTCCGCGTGCTTGAGCAACGGTAATTCCTGTTTTTTGGTTTTTTGAGAAAAAAAGTTTTTCAATCGCAATAATATCGGCGGAGTACTGTTGAAACAAGGATTCTGCGCAGGCACGAATACTGGAAAGCATAGTGGTGTCAGAGGTCGATACGGCAACAGGAAGAAGACCAGCGGTAACATACTGTACGCGAGATTTTTCGACAGTAATAACACCGTATCCAATGCGATGAGTCCCTGGATCAATACCAATAATAGTCATTTATGAAGAAAGGGCGTTTGTGTACACCTCGTGGACATCATCGTGGGCGCGTAAGACCGTTATAAGGTGGGACAGTTTTTCAAAATCAGCAGATGAAAGAGTGATGGGAAATTGTGGTTTCCATGTAAAAGGCGTCTCATAAGAAGGTTCAAAACCCCATCGAACACTTCCGGTTTCTGCCCATTTCCCTCCATTCTCGTTCAAGAGTAATTTAACCTGTTGAATAACGAGGTTGCGATTATCGGTGGTCACTTCAATTAAAAGAGCAGCTCCTCCAGGGCCATACGCCTCGAATAAGAGTTCTTGTAATGCGTTTGTAGTATCAGAAGCGGTGGTAATGGCGCGCTCGATGTTTTCAGCCGGCATCTGGGCTTCTCGAGCTTTTTCGATGGCACTGCGTAGTCGAGGATTGAATGCGGGATCAGACTCCACGCGAGCTGCGGCGGTGATAGCGCTCGCCAGCTTGGTAAATACCTTGCCACGCCTTTGATCTACCACCTCTTTTTTTCGTTTTATTCCAGACCAATGGGAGTGTCCTGCCATGACAAAATCCTATACTAAAACGAAAAAATGAAAAACCCACCGAGTGTGTCGGTGGGTGGGATATGAAATCAGATGTATCGTTACGGGGTAACAACAAGCGTCTCTGCGGAAATTCCCGAAGAGGGGACAGTGACGGAAATTGTTCTTGTTTTTTGCGGAAGTAAGCCCCCGTTTTTGCTAAAAAATCGAAATACGAACGTCACAGCGTAAGATCTCCCAACCGCATTATCTATCGGAAGATACAGGAGTGTCGCAGGGGGGAGATGAAGGCTTCCCGTTGAATGATTGGAGGTCACTTCCATTGTCTCGTTGAGCGAGTTATTTACAATGTGGGTTAAAAGAATTCCCCCCGCGAGACGTCGAGGAATTTTCACCGTGGACGATTGAAACGGATTATCTATTACTGTGGTGCGCTCGCCATCCGAAAACTGGCTGGTACAGCCAGCGGCTCGAGTAAAGCTAGAGGGTTTCAGCTCCCAGAGTGACTGAGACAATCCGTTGGAAGTTACTGATACACGAATACCGGTAGCCCCGTAGTAATTACTGGCAGTGGGAGTAAACGTACTTCGAGTATCAGAGGCATTAAAGAGAAAAGCCCGTGCAGTCAAAAGAATTTCGATGCGCGTTTGGCTTTCAAAGAACGAACTGCGTTCCAGAAACGCGGTATCCGCAGGGAATAACTGAATTAATTCTCCATCGCGATGTTTTTTTGTGTCACTTGAGTACAAAACAATCACGAGATGAGCACAGTTATTATAGACGGGCAGGACTGCACCCGAACGAGATTTTTTTCCGAGGGTAATTTCGCCAACAAAAGGAATATTGATACGTACTTTTGGCGCGTCTTTTTTTATCTTGTCTTTTAGCCCTCCATCTTGGGCGAATGTAGAAAGAGAAAAAAAGATGGTGCAGAAAAAAACAACAACAAAACAAAAACGATTCATGTGAGAGTCTCCAGTGTTAGATTGTATAGGTGTGAAAGAACGGCAGTATTATAATAAAAATTATAAATTTTGTCAAAAATAAAACCTTGTATTGTATTTTTTTTGATTGAACGATTTGTGACTTTTGATATATGATTTGCGATTTACGGTATAATAAAACTGTTATGGAAAACGCAAATCCAATTTCTCCACTCGCCGCAAAAATAACATCGATTAATCGCCAAGCGGAAGAACGTGACGCGGTAGGGCGTGCCCAAAAAAGTGGCATGACCTATATTGATCTTCGAAAGATTCCAATCTCGCTTGATGCGGTAAAAATGATTAGCAAAGAAGATGCCATGGAAGGCGGGTTAATTGCGATAGAGGTAAAATCTAACGAACTCGCAATCGCAGTATCTGATCTAAAAAATAAAAAAGCGCAAGAGGTATTACAGGGCTTAAAAGAAAAACACATACAGACAAAATTATTCCTTGCCTCAAAAGCGGGAGTAATTGAGGCGATGCATTTTTATGAGTATGTGCCTGTTGCCACCGGTGAGATTACGGGAAAATTAACGCTTGAGGAAGAAAAAAAACAATCTCTGCAAACGCAACTTGCAACGTTTAATTCAGCAAAAAAATATTTCGAAGCAGTTGATTATACAAAAGCATCAACAACGCAAGTATTCAATGAGTTTATTATTGGAGCGCTTATTAATAAAGCATCAGATATTCACTTTGAAACTGATGAGAAAATGGGGAGGGTGCGATTTCGTATCGACGGCTTGCTCCACGATGTTTGTACCGTTATTCCGCCAGCTGGATATCGAAATATACTATCGCGTATCAAATTGCTTTCGGGGCTAAAAATAAATATTCGCGACGAAGCACAGGATGGGCGATTTACGATTCATATGGACAAAAAGGATATTGAAGTTCGCGTATCTATCATCCCCGGTCAATTTGGAGAAACGGTGGTAATGAGAATCCTTGACCCCGATAGTTTGGCGGTGAATTTAACAAGTCTTGGAATGCGTCCCGATGATTTGGAAATTATTCAAAAAGATTTAACACGTCCGAATGGATTAATTCTAAATACTGGTCCAACGGGTTCCGGAAAAACAACCACCCTATATGCGTTTTTGTCGCACGTAGCTTCCTCAGAAAATAAAGTAATTACCGTTGAAGATCCGATAGAGTATCGAATTAACGGAATCTCGCAAACACAGGTAGATACCGAGGCAGGATATACCTTTGCATCGGGATTGCGTTCAATTCTTCGCCAAGATCCCGACGTTATTCTCGTTGGTGAAATTCGCGACGAAGAAACAGCTGATATTGCAATGCAAGCATCACTTACCGGACACCTTGTGTTTTCAACATTACACACCAATGACGCGATTGGCGCCATTCCGCGTTTAGTTGATTTAGGAGTACGCGCCGCAACAATTGGTCCGGCAATTGCGGTAATTATTGCTCAGCGATTGGTTCGTAAATTGTGTACTGTCTGTAAAAAAGGAACACCGATATCGCCGGAAATGAAGGCGCAGATAAAAAATCTCATAAACAACCTCCCAGAACGCGTAGACAGAACTCCGGTAAAGGGATTTTTAGAAGAAAATCCAACAACGCCACTGGTAATTTATACGCCGGTTGGATGTGATGCATGTAATGGATTTGGATATCAGGGACGAATAGCCATTTTTGAATTTTTCCGTATAAATTCTGAAATCGAAGAAGCTATTTTACACTCAGCATCGGAAGTAGTTATTCGTGAATTGACCAGAAAGCAAAAAATGGTATCAATGCAACATGATGGAATATTGAAAGTGCTAACAGGAGAGACAAGTATAGCGGAAGTTGAGGAAGTAACAGGACCAATTATGTGGGAAACAAACGAAGAAAGTGGTGAAAAGAAAATAAATAAATAAGTCAATATTGAAATCCAAAAAAAAGTGCGCTTCAATAAATGGAGCGCGCTTTTTATAAGGATGGTGTGTAGTCTAGTAAGTATAAAGAAGAAGTGATCGGCTGAAATCTGGGAGCGTATATAGAATATAGTTTGAAAACTCTCCACAAGGAAGAGGTTGAAATTATCTCGAGGATAGGTTTCGCGTAAGCCAAACCGTCCTAATACTAAAAATAATTCCTGCTCCCAGATTTCAAGCGACCAGTTCATCGCATACATAAAAAAGAAACGATACCAAGTAGCTGGTAGCGGTTCAAAGAAGTATAAGATGTACTAAGTAGGTAAGAACGCCTACAATACGTATAAGGAATATGACTATACGTTTGTAAGGGCTATGCTAGCACAAACAAATTGTATTGTCAATGCCCCCTTTTAACACGCTCTATGGAGTCATTTGATGATGAAAAAGAAAAAAAGAACATAACTATGGTGCCTGATGACACTGGAGTTGATAGCATGCTTCGTCCTTCGGTGTGGGACCAGTATATTGGTCAGCAAAAAATAAAAGATAATTTAAAAATTATTATCGATGCTGCTAAAAATCGATCGGAAAGCATGGATCACATTCTATTTTCCGGACCGGCAGGACTGGGAAAAACAACACTGGCATACGTTGCAGCAAAAGAACTCGGTGCGCAGGTAAAAACAACATCCGGACCAGCACTCTCAAAGGCAGGGGATATCGCGGCTATTCTCACCAACCTTGAACCAAACGATATTTTGTTTATTGATGAAATTCATAGAATAAATCGGTTGATTGAAGAAGTCCTTTATCCCGCTATGGAGTCGCGCAAACTTCATATTATGGTAGGAAAAGGAGCGAGTGCGCGCAGTCTAGTGATTGATTTACCAGCATTCACGCTTATCGGCGCTACAACGCGAGAAAATTTACTTTCTCAACCACTTCGCACTCGATTTGGTGCAACGTTTAGATTAAATTTTTATGAAACAGATGATATTAAACAGATCATCACACGTTCAGCGCATATTTTAGGAACACCTATAGACGCCGATGCAGTTGAGGTACTTTCAAAAGCCTCTCGAAAAACGCCACGCATCGCAAATCGTCTATTGAAGCGGGCGCGAGATTTTGCGCAGGTAGAAGGAAATGGTGTTATTGATAAAAAATCAGCTGAAAGAACATTAACCTTGTTGGACGTTGATGAAAAAGGATTAGAACCACAAGATCGTAAATTATTAGAAATTATAATAGGAAAGTTTAGAGGAGGACCGGTGGGTCTAGGAACATTAGCGGCAGCACTGAACGAAGAGAGGGGGGTTATTGAAGACATATATGAACCATTTTTAATGACGTTGGGTTTTATTCAAAGAACTCCTGCGGGGCGAATTGCATTAGAACCTGCCTACGAACATCTTGAGCTTTTAAAAAACAAACGATTGTTCTAAAAATTATTTTCGTGATTATAATCAATGAATTTCTGGCAAATCCAAAGGGAAAAGATAGTGGATTTGAATGGATTGAATTGAAGAACACGGGAGTAGAAAATCAAAATATAGAAGGATGGCGTGTTGATATAGGGTTAAAAAAACATATATCGCTTTCGGGTAAAATAGAATCCGGTGGATTTAAGGTGTTAGATTCCAAGTCGTATCATTTTTCGTTAAAAAATACAGAAGAAACAGTAACTCTAAGAGATGCTAAGGGGGTGGTGCAGGACGCGGTAAAAATGATAGGAAAAGCTCCTGACGGGAAAAGCTTCGGACGAACACCATCGGGAGAAATTGGGTTTTTGACCCCAACACCAGCGGCGTCCAATCCCGAAAGAGAAAAAAATACCGCGACAACAGAAACAGCGTTAGAAAATACACCAATAAACAGGATTTATTCGTCGGTACAAGTACACGGTGCCGCCCTGACAACAGCCATTGTCATAGCGCTGGCAGTCTTGTATATACTAAGGTGGAATGAAAAAAATGCGCATACAAACCCATTCGCCCCGTCAGACAAAGAGTGAAGGGGCTCGACTCGGGACCGAGATCGCCCATATTCAAAAAAAAGCCCATCGGAAAAGAGCGTATATTGTAACTCTTACGGGTGAGCTTGGAGGGGGAAAAACAACCTTTACAAAAGGGTTATTGGGCGTGTTTGGTGTTAAAAAACAAACTACCAGCCCCACATTTACAATTGCCAAGCATTTTACAGTAAAAAAGAACACGATAACAGATATTTATCATCTCGATTGGTACCGCTTAAAAAACAAAAAAGAACTTACTGCAATTGGATGGGATGAAATGGTAAAAAATCCAACCGCTCTGATAATAGTTGAATGGCCGGAAAAAATAGCAAAAGCACTGAAACGTCCCGATAGAACAGTACGATTTTTGCATACAAAAAAAGAAACCGAGCGAATTATAGAGATGTAGGGATGTAGTAATGTTTTTAAAAAATAATGTATGCTCTTTAAAATTAGGACTCATGGAATGCGACGGCATGAGCCCAATGTGTTTTTTTAGTAGAAAAAACACCATACCTGAAATGTGCGCAATATTCGTATCCACCCCATTTATGGGTATACTGATAAAAACATGGCAACTATAGAGAAAAAACAAAAAACCCTCCTCTTAATAGACGCGAATTCCCTGATTCATCGCTGTTTTCATGCCATCCCACCGCTGACTGGCCCTGACGGTGCCCCAACAAACGCCCTCTATGGGATCGCCAATATTTTATATAAATTATTTCAATCAGATGCACCCGATTACGCTGCCGCCGCGTTTGATCGACCAGAGCCAACGTTTCGTAAAAAAGAGTATGACGCTTACAAAGCGCATCGACCACCTACCGCAGATACATTGGTTACGCAACTTATCGAAGCGCATAATTTATTTCGCGCATTTGGAATTCAAACATTTGAAAAGGCGGGATTTGAAGCCGACGATATTATCGGAACGCTTGCGACAATCTATAAAAATAAACCGGATATTAAAGTAACGATTTTAACAGGCGACCTCGACTCACTGCAGTTGATTGAAGATGGGCGCATACAAGTAAAAACGTTCAAAAAGGGAATCGCTGATACGATGGTGTATACAAGTAAGGAGGTAGAAGAGCGATATGGTCTTCCGCCTACTCAGCTAATAGATTACAAAGCATTGGTAGGAGACACCTCGGACAATATCAAGGGTGTTCCGGGAGTAGGACCAAAAACAGCAAGTCAGCTTATTCAAAAATATAAAACAGTTGAAGGTATTTTAGAGCACAGTGAAACTGATGAAAAAATAAAAGAAAAAATTACTCCCTACGCAAAGCAACTACTTATTGCCAAAATGTTGGTAACGATCAAAAAAGATGTTCCTTTAGAAACAACGCTAGAAGCATTACAAACCGAAGGAATCGCAACGCCAAATCAATTAGAATACTGTCGCGAGAAAGGATTTGAGAGTTTGTTGGCACGCATGAAAAAAGGCGATCAGGGTGTGCAGACAAAAAAAGAAAAAATAACCGCGTCTTCAGTGGTAATGGGAGGAAAAAAGCAATCATTGTTTGCCGAGAAAAATGAAATGGATGAAATATATACGACAAAAGACGGAGTTATTATTACAGGCGTAAATCCTGATATAAAAAAAATAGCGACAATTACGGGAAAGAAAATAGGGTTTGATCTAAAAACGTTCATTAAGAAAAGCCAAGAAAGGGGAGTTGAGGTAGGAGGACCATTTTGTGATTTAGGAGTGGGATATTGGTTGCTTGATCCAGACAACAAAGACATTTCTCCAGAACAATGCGCAAAAAAATTAGGAAAAAAAGAATGGACAGGGACACAACAAGAATATGAAGAATTATACGAGGAGATTATGAAACGATTAAAAAAATACGAACTCCTGTCGGTATTTGAAGATATTGAAATGAAGGTATTGCCGGTTCTTGCTCAAATGGAACGGTGGGGGATCGGAGTATCAGTAAAAAAATTAGTAGTATTGGAAAAAGAAATAGAAAAACACCTGAAAGCGGTTGAAAAAAAGATTTATCAGTTGGCAGGACGGGAATTTAATATTAATTCCCCACAACAAGTAAGCGGTATTTTATTTGAAACACTAGGAATAAAAACAAAAAAATCATCAAAAAATAAACAAGGGAATTTTTCGACAGACGCGCAACACCTTGAAGAGGTGGCGGATCAACACCCCATCGTTAAAGAAATATTGGAATATCGAGAGCATTTTAAAATTCAATCAACGTATGTGCGAGCAATTCAGGGACTAGTAGATGAAAAAGGACGATTGCATACCCAGTATGTTCAAACTGGCGCAGGAACAGGCAGGCTCAGCTCAAAAGATCCAAACTTGCAAAACATTCCGCAAGAATCACAGTGGTCAAAGGCATTTCGAAGCGCGTTCGAATCTGCTTCTGGTACCAGTTTCCTTTCCCTTGATTATTCTCAACTCGAACTTCGCATATTGGCGGCCGTAACCGGTGATCCACAGATGACAAAGGCGTTTTTAGAAGGGGAGGATATTCATGCCAAAACAGCCCATGCGGTATTGGGTATCCCAGTCGCGGACGTTACCAAGGAACAGCGGAGAATGGCAAAAACTCTCAATTTTGGACTCATTTATGGAATGGGGGTTACAGCATTTGCCAAAGCTACGGGGGTTACTCGCACTCAAGCACAAGAATTTATGAAAAAATATTTTGATCAATTTCCAACGGTAAAACGATGGCAAGAAGCGTTATTAAAAGAAATTCATAAAACGGGCTACGCTACCACGCTTACTGGACGACGTCGGTATTTTGAAGGAATACAATCGCACATTCCACAACTCGTTGCCGCGAGTGAACGAGCCGCATTAAATTTCCCACTCCAAGGATTAGGAGCCGACAGCATAAAAATAGCAATGATTTCAGTAGAGAAAGCATTAAAGGAAAGAAAATGGTGGGGGAGTAAAGCAAAGTTGTTGTTAACAATTCACGATGAATTGTTGCTAGAAGTTGCAGATGATATGATAGAAGAGGTAAAAGAAGTGGTAAAAAATAACATGGAGTCAGTACTCCCTCAACTATCCGTTCCGTTAACCGTGGAAGCCGCAACGGGAAAAAGCTGGGGAGAAATGGAAAAGTTAAAATAATTTTTTCCAAAAACAAAAATAGCGAAGGACGGTATATTCTATACGCAATAATGTCCGTATTTCAAAAATTACAAAAAATTCTCATGTTACCAGAGATGCATATCTTCTGGTTCACTATCCCTGCAATTGTCGCGACAGCGTTGTTAGAATTATTTTTTTTAAGTGGAATTCCATTAGGGATAGCACTGATGCTTCTGGGGGTGATTATGGCGATTGTATTTTTTATGGGGTATCAATCGGCATACACCGCCTATAATGCCGCTATTGAAAAAAATGAATTAAAAGGAGTGGTATTAAGTCTCGAAGATGCGCTTATTGTGTATGACCAGACGTTTAAAGTGCTATTTTTTAATCCAGCTGGCGAGCGAATGTTTGGTATTAAAAAAGAAGATATAATAGGTCATTCAGTGGTACCACAAGATGCCGCTCAGGCGCAATTTACCCTTCTCACGCAAGTAATATACCCTTCGTTAGCCCCAGGGATGATTAACAGAACAGCAGCCGGAATCTACCCTCAGGTAGTAGATATTTCTTTCTCAGACCCACTGCTTGATCTTCGAGTAACCACCAGTCGTGTTGTTGATGAAAATGGATTTTTGCTCGGATTCATGAAAATAGTTCGAGATCGCACCCGTGAACTGTCGGTTATAAAATCAAAAAATGAATTTATAACCACCGCTTCCCACCAACTCCGCACTCCGTTAACAGAAATTAGTTGGGCAGCGGAAGCGCTGGCAACAGAAACACAAGGAGCCAGCGACACGGTAAAAACGATTGTTGAAAATGTGCGAAATTCCACAAAAGAACTCATCGCCATTACCGAAGACTTATTGAACATCGCAAAAATCGAGGAGGGTCATTTTGGATATACATTTAAATCGCTTGATATCATAGTGTTTTTGAATCGTATTCTTTCAGATATTAGTCCGTTAATTCAAAAAGCAGGATTAAAACTGTATTTTGATACACCCAAAGAAGCGCTTCCGCCAGTAATGATCGACGAACAAAAACTAACGCTCGCGATCAATAATTTGGTGGAAAATGCCATTCGATACAACGTAAAAAATGGAGAAATTGTGATAAAAGTAGAAAAGATAGACGCGATGCCGTACGTAAAAGTATCCGTGAAAGACACAGGTATTGGAATCCCGCAAGACGACATTCAAAAATTGTTTGGAAAGTTTTTCCGTGCTGAAAACGCGGTTCGATTTGAAACAAAGGGTTCGGGGTTGGGGTTATACATCGTCAAAAACATTATTCGTGGTCACGGGGGGGAGGTAGCAGTGACATCGGAGGTCAATCGCGGTACAGTCATTTCTTTCACGCTCCCTACTGACCCCTCACTCGTCCCGCAACGGGAAGTGACGATGGAGTTGTAAAAAGAGAAAAAACATATAAAGTATTCATAGAACGTCTACTGATGTAGGCGGTGTTAAACAATTCTATAGGAGGGTTATATATGAGCACGAGTATCGAAGCTCGCAAGGCGACAGATTTTGAGCTTGTCCAAAGAGTTGCACAGCGCGACGAAGAAGCATTTGCTCAACTGTATAATGCACACAATGAATTTCTTCGGTGTGTATGTGTAGATTTTGTAAGAAATCAAGATATTGTTGATGACGTGATTCAAGAAGTATGGCAAGTAATTTGGCGCCGCGCCAACGCATTCAGAGGAGATTCTCAGTTTAGGACATGGGCATATCGAGTGGTAATAAACCAATCGATCATTTTTTTTCGAAGAGAAAAAACCAGATCAGAGGGACGAAGAAGCGATGACGCTATTCCAGTAGTTGTTGTGCCGGGGAGCGAAAATTATCATAATATGTCCATTGTTTCTAAAATAAGACTCAAAAAAGCATTGGAACAACTCGCGCCAGGCTACAGGCTGGTATTTTGCTTGAAAGCAGGAATGGATTACGAACACGAAGAGATTGGCAAACTGTTGGGTATAAGTACCGGAACTTCAAAATCCCAATACCTGAAAGCGCGAGAAAAATTGAGAAAATTATTAGAAGAAAAAAAAGATTTCACCAGTCTTAATTAATAATCCAGGCTTTGAGCATTGCTCAAAGCCTGTTTTGTATTAGTTCCACAAGCAGTTCTGTGATAAAGAGGTGTTAGTTGACTAGGTTTGGTATTTTAATTGATAATCAACAGCAGTTCATTCCAAGATCACGGAAAATGGAATGGCGTATTTTTGAACAGTACTACACCAATAGGGAGGTCGTTGTTATGCCAAACACACCAAATTTCGAAGCAGAAGCAAATTCTGGAGATTGTACGATCGACTGGTCTGCATTAATTCAGTTTTTTGAATCCAAGCGCGAAAAAATGATTGAGTTGTTCGGTGAAGAAAAAACTGAATGGTTGATGAACTGTATTGCGAAGTCCGGACACGATGAAGAAGGAGAACAGAGACTGCTCTGCGATACAGTAGACCTTCTCAATCCATTAGCTGAGAAAGAGAAATTCCTTGCCAACCAAAAGAACTGGCTGTTGGCAGAAAAGGGAAGAATAACTTCAATACTTTCAAAAATTGAAGGACTTGATCCAAGGGATGCAAACGCTCCCGAAATTGTCGAACTCAAAGAATATCTTGAGAACGATATTAAAGAGACAGATATTCTTATCTCTCAAGGATTTTGAAAATAAAGTTTCCATCTCTTGTAAAACCGTGAAAAATCACGGTTTTCTTTTTTGTTTATTAATAAATATTTGATTTAGCAGGTTTTAACTGGTAGACTTTCCATTGTTTGCTTCATGAAGGCCACAAAAAAGGAGATAGAGTATGTCGGTAGAAAGAATTACAATCATTGTGAGTTCTTTGGAAAAAGTCGCGGTAATGAAGGAAAGGCTTCGAAGTATTGCGGGTAACGATATGGCAGAGATGGCAAGTATTCGGGTAGCGCGAGAAGAAGAACGGTTTTCTTCATTCAGGCTTCCAAAAATTATCACAAAAAATAATGTTCACGAAGGTATTGAGGATGTGAGTGGATATTTGCACAGTCTGCGTCGCCGAAAGAAATGAGACGAAAAACCCAATCGTTTTAGATTATTTTATACAGGAGATTAAAGTCTCCTGTATTTATTTTGTTAATCTGTATACTCTATGCTAAATACTCCATACTCATTACTACTTTTATGCCCGAACTCCCAGAAGTCCAAACTGTTGTCAATCAATTACAACAAATTATCATTTCCAAGGTAATAAAAAGCGTGGAAATTAATGTGCCCCAACTGGTAGACGCTCAATCCAAGAAAAATAGTGCCTTTTTAGAAGGCGCTCGTATCAAAGGTATTCGTCGGGTAGGAAAAAACATTGTCATTGAGTGCGAGGATAAAAAAGGCAAACAAGTATCTATCGCGATACATCTAAAAATGACTGGCCATCTGTTAGTAGGGAAATGGAAAAAGAAAAATGGGGCATGGGTTTCACAAAACACCGATACTCGTGCCGAAAAAGTGAACTCATACATTCGCGTCATGATTCACTGCACGGACGGAACAATGGTGGGGTTGTCAGATGCGCGAAAATTCGCCCGCATCATCATTGCATCACCCAAAGAATTAGACAGTCATCGGTTTATACAAAACATTGGCGTCGATGCG
This sequence comes from uncultured Candidatus Saccharibacteria bacterium, assembly GCA_964513095.1. Lineage (GTDB taxonomy): Bacteria > Patescibacteriota > Minisyncoccia > UBA6257 > 2-01-FULL-56-20 > JBDKGD01. Next base: position 4,493 of record CAZELH010000009.1, on the reverse strand, counting down.
CTCTCGCGTGAGTTGTCGGCAAAATCGGTACACAAAAAAACGAGCAATCGTGCCATTCCCATTAAGCAAACACTCCTTGATCAAACCGTTATCGCGGGCATCGGCAACATTTACGCCGATGAGATTTTATATGAAGCAAGAATTCACCCGCGCACACAGACAAAAAACATAACAATCGCAAACTGGGAAAACATAATAAAAACTGCCCGCGCAATACTGAAAAAATCTATCGCAGTCGGCGGAGCTTCAATGAGTGACTACCGTGACATTGAGGGAAGAAGGGGAGGATACAGCGATCTTCGACTCGTCTATAAACGAACCGGCACGCCCTGTAAAAGGTGCAAAACACCAATTGAACGGGTTATAATAGCCACACGAAGCTCTCACTTCTGCCCCACATGCCAGAAATGAATAAAAAGTAATTTTAATTTCTCTATACTAACTACTCAATACTATTTGCTATCTACCCATGCTCCTCGTCCTTTACGGCCCAAATTCTTATAACCGACTGAAAAAAATACAGGAGATAAAAAGCGCGTATCAAAAAAAATACTCCGCCACGATTGCGACGTATGCGCTTGATAGTGAAGAACAAAAAGAAGCATTTTTAAGAGATTTGCACAGCGTCTCGTTGTTTGCTCCTACAAAGTTATTACACGTGACAGGATATGTGGGAGCAACTGATAAGAAAACGATAACGCTCATGAAAGAAAATATCGATAAAAAAACGCCAGTCATCATCTTGGAAAGCGAAAAAAAACCACCAAAAGAATACGCCTTTTTAAAAAACGACTTGATTAAGACACAGGAATTTGAATATCCGCAAGAAAATGAATGGCAAGCAATGGTGCAGAAAAAAGCAAAAGAATATGAGATAACCCTTACCAAAGAAGCGGTGGCATACCTTGCGGAATTGAACGAGAAAAATACATGGAAACTTGTCCATGATATTGAAAAATTAGCGTTGACGGATAAACGCGCAATGACGAAAGAAGAGTGTCAAGCAATTATCGGCGAAGAGAAGAAGGAAGATTTCTTCTCACTTACACTAGGTCTTCGTTCGGGGCAACAAAAACAACGACTTAAAAGCCTGCAAACACTAAAAACGATCAAAGAAGATATGGCGAAAATTTTTAATATCGCCGCATCAATGGAACAAAAAAGCGCGAGGGCTGCTCGGCTTGATGTGCTTATTAAAAGCGGGAGACTTGATTACGAAGAAGCGGTTTTAGCTTTGGCGCTCGAGGCAATAGCGTGAGCGGCACGAGAGGCGAGGCGACTTGCTTTATTTTTGGCGATGACGTTTGTCTTAGCCGCTTTATCAAGAGCTTTCTGAAGTTTTGGCAAAAGAGCGGTGGCTTCGGTAGTGTTTCCCGTTGATACGAGCTTTCTGAGGGATTTTAAGGTGGTCTTAAATGCCTTGGTGCGCGCCAAATTGCGACTGTGGCGAGTCACATTCTGTCTAAGAGCCTTTTTTGCTGATTTCGTTCGTGGCATATATACCAACGATACTACATAATACCGCCTCTTTATGCAAGGGCGTGGGTGGGGTATGAGGGGGAGGCGATAATGTCTGAAAAATGGAGTAGAATGGAGGTATTATGATAGCCAGCGTCTCGGGAATTGTCCGGCATAAAACTGAAAAATACGCGATCGTAGAGACGGTGGCGGGAGTAGGGTATAAAGTTTTTTGCACGGGTGCTACGCTCGAAAAAATACAAAGAGAAAAAGAGGTATTCTTTTTTACCTATCTAGCAGTTGGAGAAGACAAGCTTGATTTGTATGGTTTTTTCGAGAAAGACGCGCAAGAGTTATTTGAGCAACTGATTTCGGTGTCAGGGGTTGGTCCGCGATCGGCTCTTTCCGTGCTTGATATCGCAGACACTAAAACAATTATCGCAGCGATTGCTGCCGGACGAGCAGATATTATCTCCAAGGCCACTGGTATTGGCGGAAAAACTGCGCAAAAATTAATCTTGGAGTTAAAAACAAAAGTCTTAGCGGTGGGTGGGGTGCTATTGAAACCCGAAGTAGATGATGAGGTGGTTGACGCGTTGACGGGATTGGGATATCAAAAAAATCAGGCAGAAGCAGTGGTGGCAGATCTTGCGACAACACTCTCAACTGACGAAAAAATAAAAAACGCTCTCAAGATACTTGGTCGGCAAAAACAAAGATAATACACCATGATAAAAATAATCAAAAGAATAAAACCAATAGCGTATTTGTACTACAAACTTTCATGGATTCAAAGCATCTATTATTTTGTAATGGCGTATCTTGGCGCGCTTCGATATGGGTTTCCAAGTAAAAAAATAATTGTCATTGGGATCACGGGAACAAAAGGAAAAACCAGTAGCGTTGAGTTGGTAAGTGCGGTTTTGCGGGCTGGAGGCAAGAAAGTGGCCAGTCTTTCTTCTCTTCAAATATCAATTGATATGCAACAAGAAAAAAACAAAACGGGAAACAGTATGCCCGGTCAGTTTTTTATTCAAGAATTTTTACACGATGCGGTATCTGCTGGTTGTACGCATGCGGTTATTGAGGTGACCTCGCAAGGAGCGGCGATGCATAGACACAGAGGTATTCGATGGTTATATGGAGGATTAACAAATTTAAGTCCCGAGCATATTGATTGGCATGGTTCCTACGAGAAGTATAGAGATGCAAAATTATTATTTTTATCAGCTGTTGCTAAAGCGCAAGGAATGGTTTTTTTGAATGCGCACGATAACGAAACCCCATACTATAGAAATAAATTAACTAGAATTAAAAAAGATTGCATCGAGCTTTTTGATGGTGATGATGTTCGTGCAATGGTAGAAGGGAATCAGTATTTTGTGGGGGTGTTTGCCAAAGAAAATGCAGCGCTTGCCGTTAAAATAGCCATGACGTGTGGTATTTCGCAAGACGATATTAAAAAAGCACTCCAAGAGTTTAAAGGGGTTGAGGGACGATTTGAGTACGTACAAAGAGAGCCATACGGAGTTATTGTTGATTATGCTCATACCCCCGACTCATTGCTTGCGCTGTATACCACAATCCGTCCAGAAGCGAATCGAATGATTTGTGTATTGGGAAGCGCAGGAGGAGGTCGCGATGTCTGGAAGCGAGCAAAGATGGGAGAAATTGCCGCGCAATTTTGCGATACAATATACCTAACAAACGAAGATCCATACAACGAAGACCCGCAGGAAATTATCGACGGAATAGAGGCGGGGGTCCCACAGGACAAAAAAGAACGAGTAGTGAAAGTGTTGGACAGAAAAGAAGCGTTAAGACTTGCGTTATTAAGTGCAGGAAGTGGTGATTGTGTGGTTGCAACTGGAAAAGGAAGCGAAGAGTATATTCATGAAGCGCAGGGGAAGGTGCGTCTGTGGAATGAAAGAAAAACCATTGAGGAGTTGCTTGTTGGATTGCAAAAATAAAAAGACATCGAATAGTTTTCGACGTCTTTTGAAGGAGAATCTTAAAAACAGGAATTTTTATATATGTAGAATACCCAGAGCAAAAGAGAAGCAATGCCGGCTCCGCTACGCACAAGGTAGTCTAAATAGATTGGCTGACAACAAAACAAGGGACTCATGCCAAAGCAAATACCACACAGACACACAAGGTGAACAAAAAACTTTTCAGTGAATGTTCCGGTGTGTGTTTGTTCAATATAGATGCAGGGCTTGCTAACAAGTCCAGACAAAAAATCTTCTCGCTCAGCTCGATTTTTCAAATCGCTTGATTCAATCCGACCTAATGGCTCTTCGGCATCCATTGTGGTCGTGGGATATCTCATTACTCTTCCCATAAATCCTCCGCAGTTAGGTAGATGTTGTAAAAAATAGAAAACAGAAGCTCTGAATTAAATCTGATACCTTTTCTCCTAAAAGTCAAAATAACAAAACACACCCTATACCCTAAACCCTAGTGGCTGTATTATATATGATATGAAGCTGAAATTTTTAGGGGCCGCGGGGATGGTGACGGGTTCAAACTATTTATTGGAGGCAAAAGACGGAACACAGATTCTTGTTGATTGTGGAATGAAACAGGGTGGGTATTATGCTGAGCGAGAAAATTTTGACCCATTTTTGTTTGATCCAAAAAAAATTGAAGCAGTATTTGTTACACACGCTCATCTTGATCACACGGGGCGATTGCCAAAGCTCGCCAGTGATGGATTTGTAGGCACCGTCTATTCAACTGCCCCCACAAAAGAATTTGCCAGATTAATTCTAGAAGACTCGCAACATATTTTAGAAGAAGAAGCGCAACGAGAAGGAAAGAAAAATTTTTGTAATCAAGAATGCGTGGACAGTATTATGGAGCATTGGAAAAGCGTTGAATATCACGACGTCATAACTGCGGGGCCATTTTCAGTAACATTTTTCGATGCGGGGCATATTCTAGGATCATCGTTTATTGGTATTGAATGTGAAGGTAAAAGAATCGTGTTTTCCGGTGATCTCGGAAATTCACCCGCTCCCATTATCCAACCA
>CAZELH010000008.1:20511-26654 GCA_964513095.1 uncultured Candidatus Saccharibacteria bacterium | reverse complement strand
GATCCCCGCCTCCGCGGGGATAACAATAAAAAAAGCATAATTACTTTTTTTATTGTTATCCACATGTATATATTGTATATATATTTTATAAATATATACTGTATATACTATGACACCTACACAAACACTCACAAAAAAACAAAAAGATTTTTTTGTTACTTTACAAAAATATATCAAGCAACACGCGGTGGCTCCCACGATTGCGCAATTACAAAAGATGTGTAAATTGTCGTCGCCTCGTGCCGTGTCGCAGTACCTCACTTCTTTGGAGAAAAAAGGTCTTATTAGTAGAAACAGATATGAAACGCGAGGTATTAGTATTCGTACCACCGACTCTGATTCGATAACGACCGTTACTATTCCCGTCATTGCTTCGGCGGGGTGTGATAACGTGGCGGTGTTGGCACAACGAACCTTTGGTGAGTATATTTGCGTTGCTTCGAATATGCTCGCGGGTCGTCCTACGGAGCAGGTGGTTTCTGTACGGGCATCGGGGGATTCAATGGTTGATGCGGGAATTAATGATGGTGATTATGTGTTGGTTGAACTCACACAGGCGGTGCGCGAAGGTGATTTAGTGGTTGCGATTATTGATAGTTGTGCGGTCATTAAAAAATTGGAAGTTGCGACAAACGCGTTTATTTTACGTCCCGTTTCTTCTGACCCGCAGTATCGTCCTATTATCGTTGCGCGGAATTTTAAAATTTTTGGGAAAGTGATTGATATTATTCGTCGGGGTCAGCAGGGCGATATTGAGATTGTGCCGTTGTATCAACCAAATTCTGTGTAGATTTAAGATTGTATTTCTTCGTATACAAGGCGCGTGCGTACTTGTACAATAAAGTTATATGGTTTCCGATGTAACATTTTTTTGGGACACTGAGTCAACGTGGAAAAAAATGTACGAAGCCTGTGCTTCCGCTACTGAGTCGATTGATTTTGAGTCTTACATTTTTTCTTCTGATGTTGTTGGTCAGAAATTTTTAGATTTGTTTATTAAAAAAAGTCGTGAAGGAGTTCGTGTGCGACTTCTTGTTGATTTTGTGGGTAGTTTTGGATTGCTTAATGACTCTCGCGTTGTCTTGCTTCGAAATGCTAGTGGAACTGTTATTTTTTTTAATCCCATTAGCCCATGGCGTATCCATACTCTTTTTTCGTGGGTATTACGTGATCATCGGAAGGTTGCGGTTATTGATGATCGTGTTGCTTTTATCGGAGGAGTAAATATTGATGAACGAATGCGTTTCTGGCGCGATACCCATGCTCGTTGGACGGGTCCGATCGTCAATGATTTTGCAAACGCTTTTGAGAAGATGTGGGCGGTGGCGCGCACTCCTCGTTTTTTACAGTTTAAAAAGCGATTTCCAAAACCAAAAAAGACTGGAAATGTGAGTTTTTTTACCAACTCTCCAAGATTTAAACAACGATTTATTTATAGTGAATTGCGAACTGCTTTTCGAATGGCTAAAAAATCAATTCTTATTCAAACTCCTTATTTTGTACCGAGTTTGCGATTACTTCGTTTGTTAACTCGCGCTCGTCGTCGGGGAGTGGCGGTTACTTTAATGATCCCCACGGTGTTTGATGTTGCTCTTGCTGGTTATGCGACGGAATTTTTTATTACTCATTTGCTTCGATGTGGCGTTGTTGTGTATCGGTATATTCCTCGTTTTTTGCATGCAAAAGTAGTAGTTGTTGATGGTGAGTGGGCGAGTATGGGAAGTGCGAATATTGACAACTTAAGTCTTTCTCTTAATTACGAATCAAATGTAGTTATTCGAGATCAGCAGATCGCATATCTTTTACAAAAACAATTTTGGATAGATAGTAAACATTGTCATCAGGTTGATGAGCGTATTTGGAAAGATCGTTCGTGGATACAGCGATGCAAAGAGGTTCTTACCATTCCGCTTCACGGTGTGTTATGATATAGCTATATGAAAAAGCTTCTCGTATTATTAGTTGCGGTTTTGCTTGTCTCGAGTCCGTTATTGACTCGCGCTGCTCGGTTTGAAAGCGGTTCTTCGGTTACTGTTGGGACCGATGAAACCATTTTTGAAAATTTTTATGGATTTGGTCGCAATGTTTCTGTTGTTGGCGATGTTGGTGGAGATGCTGTATTGGCTGGTGGAAAAATATTTATTTCAGGAAGTGTTGCGCATGATGTTCTTGCTGCTGGTGGTACGATCGATCTTGTTGGTTCTGTGGGAGAAGATGTGCGTGTTGCGGGAGGTGATGTGACGATTGCTGGTTCTGTTGGTGGTGATGTTGTCGTTGCCGGTGGTACGGTGCACATTGTTTCTGGGGCATTCATTGGTGGTGATGTTGTTGCTGCTGGTGGTACGGTTATTTTTGAAGGCGAGACATCTTCTTTGCTTCGTTTGGCGGGTGGTTCTTTGACGGTCAATGGTGTTGTTAACGGTGATACGGTTATTGCCGGAGGAGATGATATTGTTGTGGGTAAAAATGCGGTTTTAAAGGGTTCTTTTACCTACCACAGTCCTCGAGAGGCTCGCATTGAAGAAGGTGCCGCAATTATTGGGGAGGTTTCGTTCCAACCTGTTGAAAATGCCGTTTCCGCTCCTCAAAAAAATTCGGTGGGCATGGCAAAGAAATTCTTTCTCTTTTTAGGAGTGTGGTGGTTTATGAAAGTTTTGATGATTTTGGTTGGGGCGCTTGTTCTTTTTGCGGTTGCGCGTAGTTGGGTTGTGCGTTTTGCTGAAGAGTCGGTGCGAGGTTTTGGATTTGCTCCTTTGTATGGTGTTGCGAGCATTGTTCTTACTCCTATTGCAGTTATTATTTTATGTGTTAGCGTTGTTGGATTTTTATTGGGAGTGAGCGTTGCTTTTTCCTATGTATTGTTCGTTATTCTCACATCGTTACTTTCTGGCATCGTAACAGGATATTTCTTCTTTACAAAAATAGCGAAAAAGAAAAATCATATGATGAGTTGGGTGACCGTTGTAGCTGGTGTGCTTCTTTTTGAGATCGTTAAGTTGATCCCGATTATTGGATGGATTGTGTGCGTGGTTGTATTCTTTCATGTTGCCGGAGTACTTACTCGAAAAATCTATCTTTCTTTCAAATAGATTTTTTACTTGCGTGTATTGCGCTTATTTTCTATTCTTTTTGGCATGACTATCGATGAATTCGTGAAATCTGATTTGCGTGTTGGTACTGTTGTTTCCGCTACTCGTGTGGAGGGTTCTTCGAAACTCCTCCAACTGCTTGTTGATTTGAGTGAAAAAAACGAAGCAGGAGAAGCAACTCCTCGCCAGATTCTCGCGGGTATTGGCACCGCGTATGAACCAGAGGCGTTGATTGGGAAGCAGCTCGTGGTGGTTGCCAACCTTGACCCTCGCCCCATGATGGGCACGGTCAGTTATGGTATGGTGTTGGCAGCTACCAACGCAGAGGGTGTGCCGGTTGTGCTTGCGCCTATGACGTCAGTTGCCCCCGGTGCCAAAATAAAATAGAATGGGTTGGTACATACATTATTTACTTTTATGTCATTTGGAAAAATTATTCTCTTTTTGGTGATTGCGGGAGGTCTTTTGTACGGTGGGTATATTGCCGGTCAGTTGGTAGATAAGAAGGCGGCAGATAATGCCTTTGCAGTAAAACAAGAGCAAGATAAAAAACAACAATCAATTATGGATACATTTATTATGAAAGATGAGGTGGTTGGCACCGGAGCAGAGGCTAGTGTTGGTGACACGGTGAGTGTGAATTATGTCGGCACATTGTCCGATGGTACAAAATTTGATAGTTCGTATGATCGTGGCACACCGTTTTCTTTTGTGTTGGGCGCGGGGCAAGTTATTGAAGGATGGGATAAGGGCGTTGCCGGTATGAAGGTTGGTGGAAAACGAAACTTAACGATCCCACCAGAACTTGGCTACGGCGATCATGCAGTGTCTGTTATTCCCGCAAACTCAACATTGCATTTTACGGTTGAGCTGCTTGATGTAAAGAAGAAATAGTAGATAGCTTTTGCAATAAAAATGCCCCGTTTTTGACTGGTGTCAAAGCGGGGCGTTTTTGTTTAATAGACACCGATGTGTCTGATGATATGTTGTTTGCGAATTCTGTCGATGTTTAATTCGGGGATGATTGCTGTGCATACTTTAACGACCCCTTGGCGTTCAATTGAGCGAATGTTGAAGTTTCTTAGTGCTTCGTTTATTCTCTCGACGATCGTTAGAAGTTGCGAGTCGCCAATGATTACCACTTCAATGTGTTGCGCCAGATATTGCTCTCGCTCATCACGTTTGGGGCGCGATGATTTTATCTGAATGGGGATTTTTTTCCCGCCCGCAAATACAATCAAATCTACCCCCGCGTGATCAAGGAAAGAATTTCTTCGTACCATTTTGAATGTTGTGATGCACCCGCATTTGCGAAGTTCCTTGAAAATCTCAAATGCGATGTATTCTGAACAGTAGCCTCGAATGAGTTGCCAAAACAAATCATCTTTTTGCTCATGTTTGTGTTGCGATTTTTCGCCCATACGCATGGCTCCTTTCTTGAATGTTGAGTTTCTGGTTTTATTATACGTATTTTCTCTATTTTTACAATGCTCGCATGTCCCTTTTCTTTTTTTGCCGTATACTTACTTTTATGCTTCCTCGTGAACTTCCCGTCATACCTGTTGCGGAATTTTTAGACAGTGTAAATATTATCCTCAAAGAAATTCCCGCCTCTATTTTTGGGGAAGTTACCAGTATCTCCAGACATCCTACGGGTGTGTATTTTTCATTACAAGACGAGGCGAAAACCGCTCTGTTGCAGTGCTATCTTCCCCCTGCAACGGCTCGATATAGTGGAAGTGTTCTTGAGGAAGGAATGCAGGTTAAAATAACCGGTACGGCATCGCTCTATAAGCCAAAGGGGCGATTTAGTTTTTTTGTGGAAACGATTGAACCGTATGGCGAAGGGGCATTGAAAAAAGCGTATGAGGTTTTAAAAAAACAGCTTGCGAGCGAAGGGTTATTTGAAAGAAAGCGAATACTTCCGCCACTTATTAAACGTATCGCATTGGTTACTTCAAAAACCGGTGCTGCGATCGGTGATTTTAAGAAAAATTTACACCCGCGGGGAATTTCGGTTGATGTGTATGGTGTGTTAGTGGAGGGGGTGCGCGCGGAAGCCGATATCATTTCTGCGCTTTCTCGTATTGCGCGACATGCATCTTCTTATGATGTTATTATCCTTATTCGTGGTGGGGGAAGCGTGGAGGATTTAAATATTTTTAATAGTGAGCAATTGGCACGGACAATTTTTACGCTTCCGGTGCCGACGATTTGCGCCATTGGTCATGAAAAAGATGTCCCTATTGCGCAATTGGTGGCTGATTATGCGGTTTCAACTCCAACTGCTACTGCAATTTTAATTAATTCTTTCTATGAACAATTAGAGCTTGCCATTACCGAATCTTGGACAACTATTCAGACTGAGCATAGTCGCATTATTGATCGGTTTTATTCCAGTATCACCGATATGATTCAAGAATCTTCTCGATTTTTTCTTCGGTATCGACATCGATTGGAGTATGCCATTTCCGGATTGTTTTTAGGGTATCAGCAAGCAATCGGTGATGTTCATACTCGTATTACTCATGCAACCCAATTACTGCAGGTGGTTGATCCGAAACGAATTTTATCGTTGGGGTATAGTATTACGAAAAATGCGATGGGTCGAATTATACGTCACAAAAAAGAGGTGGCAATAGGAGATCATCTGCAGACTCTTCTTGATGATGGTGTGGTTGATTCCATTGTCCAATAACCGGTATAGTATCTGATATGGCACGACTAAAAAAAGATAGTGGTTCTGGCGAACAAACTAGTTCTTCCATTACTCATAAACTGAAGGATTTAGAGGCGATTGTGGCGTGGTTTACCGCTGAAAAAGATGTTGATATTGAGGAGGGGCTTGAAAAAGTGCGGCAAGGAGCTCGTTTGATTAAAGAGTTGAAAGTTGGTCTTTCAAATGTTGAAAATGAGTTCAAGGAGATCCAAAAGGGGCTTGACTCTTGACAATTGTTGTCATTGGAGTATAATTGGGTACAGATCTTGAATGTCTTAAAAAAAGATTGATTTTCTATGGGAAACAGCCAGTTTCTTATATAAAATCAATTTTTT